>JALSTF010000024.1 GCA_026983895.1 Sulfurovum sp. | reverse complement strand
TAGAGCTTTTTGCGCCTTTTCCTGTGCAGGCAGGATCTCTTCTGCACGGAGATGAGCAGGTAGATCAGTATGAGGATCTTCAGTATAGGTACGAAGATACTTGCGGTGAAAATGACGAAAGCGATCAGGTAGGAGCCTGTTTCTATAAAGTAGAGTACCCCGCTCATGATGGTGTCTGACTGTGTACCGGCAAAGGTTTCCACATGCATCATTGGCATGAGGTTCGCCGGGATATAGAAAATGATACTTGCGATCAAGTAGGACCAGGTCTTTGCTATGGCATCGTTTTTACGGAAGTCCACTGCACTGTCACAGCGAGGGCAGATGGCATAGCCCTGTGTACCCTGCGGCGGCATTTTGACGACGGCATGGCAGACGGGGCAGCCTGCAAATCCTTTGTCAATGGCTCTCATACTGCAGCCTTTTGACGCTGTATACGTTTGCGTGCACCGATCTGCTCCCAGACTTCATGCGGGTCGTAGGCAGCCTGTGCAGCGGCAAGGATCAATACCATGGTCATATAGGCCCACAGTGATATACCGGGTATGATCGTTCCCATCTTGACGAGTTTGACGATGGAAACGAGTATGCCGAGAAAAAAGACATCGAGCATTCCCCAGGGAGAGAGTGTGTTGATGACTTTGATCATCTGTGTGGCGTAGACGGGCAGGTAGTTGTGAAAGAGGGAACCAAAAAGTACAATATTGGTAAAGATGCGGATCATTGGGAAAAGGACAGTGGTCAGTAGAATAGCCGTGCCCATAAGCCACTGTTCTTCACGATAAAGATAGAGAATGGCCGTGGTGAAGTTGGCATGTGAAGCGTTGCCTGCCGCTTCGAAGCTCAGAAAAGGGAAATAGTTCGTCAGTACGAACAGTAAGAGTGCAGCCATATTGTAGGCGTAAAGCTTGTCGATCATCCCGGGTTTATAGGTGTAGAGTTTCGCACCACAGTTGGGGCACTTGTACCTGCCTGGTCTGTTTGGAGTACTGATCTTGCTTATCTCATCACATTCATGACAGATATAGTACTGTACATCCATAAAATATCCACTTTTTTATTTTTGAAAAAAGGATAACATTTTTTTCCTGCTTCACTCATTAATATATACGACATGCTCTGTTATCTTTTCGACATTATATCAAAAGAATATTTTTATAGATTTTCCCATAAGAAAATAAGATATGTTATAATATATACGAATAATAATTATAGTTTTTAACGAATTTTCAGCTGAATTAAAACGCAAGCGTCTTATAATTTGTGCCTATCGAATTTAAAAAAGGATGATAATGTCTAAAAAAATAGAATCAAGCAAGATTGCATATGACGTTCTGACCAGTGAAGGCGGCTTAAGCAGAAGAGATGCATTGAAGCTCATGGGGTTGACCGGCGGAGCTGCAATGATGCTGGGTGCGCCAACAGAAGCAGAAGCAGGACCGAGCAGCGACAAGAAAGCAAAGATCGTCATTGTCGGTGGCGGAGCCGGCGGTATCATGGCTGCAGCAAGATTGAGAAAAGCAGCATCCAATGCAGACATTACACTGATCGCACCCAATGAGATACATCTTTATCAGCCCGGCCAGGTCTTTATGGCAGCAGGACTCTATACACAGAGCGATATTCAGCACAGTAATGCTGACCTGGTCCCGGATGGTGTCCATTGGGTCAAAGATGAAGTCACAGCTTTTGATCCTGACAACAATAAAGTAACAACAGCAAAAAATGGAGATGTCCCCTATGATTTCCTTGTTGTAGCGACGGGGCTGGCATATGATTATGAGCGTATTGAAGGCATGAGCAGAGACCTTGTCGGCAAGAATGGTATCTCTTCCGTGTATCTTAACGATCCTGTAGCCGGTACGGCAAAAGGCGGTGTGGTCACATGGGAATGGTTCAAAGAGATGAGAAAGGCGGCGGAAGCGGCATCTCCTGAAAATCCTATCAAAGTGATCTGTACACAACCGGATACACCGATCAAATGCGGCGGTGCACCGCAAAAGATCCTTTACTTGAGCGATGACAACCTGAGAGGCAATGGCCCGGAAGGCGGAGCGGATGTCAGCAAGAACGCAGAGTTCAATTTCTGTAAGAAGGGGGGTAAACTCTTCGGGATTCCAGGATACAACAAAACACTGGTAGATGAAGTGACACCAATGTACGGGAATATTACAGACAAATGGAACCATGTACTCAGAAAGATCGATGCAGAGAAGAAAGTAGCGACTTTCGAGCATACCTATCAGACCAAAGGCGAATACGATAAAGATCTCGATGAATACGATATGATCGACCATACTGAAATGGTTGAACTGCCTTATGATTTCATTCATGTGGTTCCGCCGATGAAACCTGTCGATGCCGTGGGAAAATCTCTGCTTGGATGGCAGAAAGGTACCGCTAAAGGCTGGTTGGAATGTGACCAATATACCTTGCAGCACAGACGCTATGAGAATGTATTCGGGATTGGGGATATCCTCGGTATCCCGAAAGGAAAGACCGGTGGATCCGCGAGACACCACGGTCCGGTGCTTACCGAAAACCTGATCGCGGTGATGGAAGGCAAGAAGCCTACCGCCAAATTTGACGGATATACGGTCTGTCCTCTGAAAACACAATACGGCGATATCATGCTGGCAGAGTTCGACTATGACGGGATGGCACCGTCTTTCCCTTTCCTCGACCCTACAAAACCAAGATGGATCTGGTGGGCTTTCGACCTTTACATGCTCAAGCCAATGTACTGGCACCTGATGATGCGAGGCTTGATGTAATCAAACCTTCTCCTTCGGGAGAGGTTGAAAATTTTTGTTTTAGCCGCCTTTCCCAACCTTTCTCTTCAGAGTATCCTTATTTTTCAGAATTGTTTTTATATTTTTGATAGTCGAACTGACGACTTAACTAAATTATAGTATCATGCTTCTATCGAATTCACATAAAAAGGAAACAGCATGCCTCACAAAATCGAATCAAGCAAAATTGCCTATGATGCGTTGAATCCCATTGCGGATCTCAGCAGAAGGGATGCTATGAAGCTCCTGGGGCTTGGTGGCGTGGCCACTATGATGATGGGAGTGCCTACCCAGGCAGAAGCCGGTCCGAGCAGCGATAAAAAAGTCAAAGTACTTGTTGCCGGCGGCGGTGCCGGCGGCATCATGGCCTTGGTCAGATTGAAAAAGGCAATGCCGAATGCTGAATTCACGATCATTGCGCCTAATGAGACACATCTCTACCAACCGGGGCAGATCTTCATTGCGGCGGGGCTTTATGTGCACAGTGATGTTGTCAAAGCAAATAAAGAATTCATTCCTGACGGTGTAGAGTGGATCAAAGATGAAGTAGCCTCGTTCGATCCGGACCATAACAAAGTCACTACACGCGGCGGCAAGGAAGTTGGGTACGATTATATGGTCGTAGCGACAGGGATCGTATATCATTATGAATGGATCACTGGATTGAGTGCAGCAGATATCGGCACGAACGGTATTTCGAGCGTGTATCTGAGTGACCTTGAAAAAGGTACGACACACGGTGCCAATGTGACATGGACATGGTTCAACGAACTCAAAGCAGCTTCTGCCTCAGGCAAAAAACCGACGGTTATCTATACGCAGCCGGCTACACCTATCAAGTGCGGCGGTGCACCGCAGAAGATCCTTTATCTTTCTGCTGACCATTTGAAAAAAGAAGGGTTGGGAGCCAACTACATCTTCGCAACCAACGGCGGTAAGCTCTTCGGCCTTAAAGAGATCGCAGAGTCACTGGCGGAAGTACAGAAACGCTACGACACCATCACGAACAAATTCAAACACAACCTTGTAGCGATGGATGTTGCCAACAAGGTGGCGACATTTGAGCGGACCTATGAAGTCAAGGGAGAATATGACAAGGATCTGCAAGAGTACGATATGATCGAAAAGAAAGAGATGGTGGATATCAATTATGACTTCATTCATGTCGTACCGCCTATGGCACCGCCAAAAGCAGTCGTGGAGTCCAAACTCGGTTGGCAGAAAGGTTCTGCAAAGGGCTGGCTCGAAGTCGATATGCATACGCTTCAGCATAGGCGCTACCCCAATGTTTTCGGGATCGGCGACGTGTGCGGTATACCCAAAGGGAAGACAGGCGGGTCCGCAAGACATCATGGGCCTATCGTGGCGGGCAACCTCGTTGCACAGGTCAACGGCCAGCCGCTCAAAGAAAAATTCGACGGCTACACTGTCTGTCCTCTCAAGACCCAGTACGGCAAGATCATCATGGCAGAATTCAACTATGACGGTTATGCACCGACCATTCCGTTCCTTGACCCTGCAACACCGAGATGGTTCTGGTGGGCTTTCGATCTCTATATGCTCAAACCGATGTACTGGCACTTGATGCTCAGAGGCTGGATGTAATACCTGAGTGAAACCTCTTGGCGTATGGCCGTTGCACATTAAGTGCATAATAACAGGATATCATGCGCATCATTCAAACTGGAGTATGTAGATGAAAGTAAAAATCGGAACACTTTTTTTGGGCGGTATCCTGTTGATGTTGTTGGGTACTGCAGCATTCGGAGCAGGCAGTGAAGCACTCCCCGTTGCCGGCCAGAGTACCTGGGCGCTCGTGGGGGCGACATTTGGGGCAGGCCTTCTGCTGACCTTTACCCCCTGTGTCCTGCCGATGGTCCCTATCATTTCCAGCATCATTGCGGGGCAGGGTGAAGGGGTGACAAAAATGAAAGCCTTCTGGCTCTCCCTCTCCTATGTACTGGGTACAGCGGTGACCTATGCGCTCATGGGTGCCCTGGCGGGAGCGACGGGTGAACAGCTGCAGGCTTATTTTCAGAATGTATGGGCCATAGGTGCCTTCACGCTTATCTTCATATTGATGGCGCTTTCTATGTTCGGGGTTTTCACGATACAGCTTCCTTCCTTCCTTCAGTCCAGGCTCAATGCCGAGTCGCAGCAGATCAAAGGCGGTTCCATAGCCATGGTCTTCCTGCTTGGAATGATCTCTGCACTGATCCTGGGTGCCTGTGTTTCTCCGGTGCTCATCTCTTTCCTGAGTGTAGCCATTGCGACGCATGATGCCGTACTTGGTGCGATGACGATGTTCTCGCTTGCG
>JALSTF010000023.1 GCA_026983895.1 Sulfurovum sp. | reverse complement strand
TGATGCGCATAATCTTTTTTCGCTGCGAACAAAAGTTCCCAGGCCCTTGTTTTTTCCTTTTCCCCGACCCAGGTATCAAAGGATCCGTTTATCCAGCTTCCCGGTGCCAGATCGATAAGCTCACGGGTGGGAAAGTGCTCTGCCTCTTCCATACGGACAGTTCTGCACCAGTCCGTTCTATCCAGTGTCTTGTAGAACAGGTCCAAGAAATCAAAGCCGTTGTTCCTATAGAATTCCCAGGCATTCTCACCGTCGAGTACGACAAAAACCGTGGCATTGTCGTTGATATTTTCAATCTTTTTCAGGCGGGAAACAAAATCTGAAACTGCATCCTGTGCTTCTTTGTATCGGTATTCAAATCCTATCATGTCGCTCAGTTCATGGTCTCTGAACCCCATGACCATCCCATTGTAATTATAGGGAGAATAAAGAAGTGATCTGCTCTGCGAATGAAGTGATTTGAAAAGTATGGCTTCATCGGTTGCTATACATCTGATACCCAGCGAGCTCATAAGATTCACACTCGATATATCCACAGCACCCTCCGCAGGCCAGAATACATCGGTCTCATATCCGAAAGTATCGGAGAACAGTGCCTGTGCTTTTTGTACCTGCAACGAAGCATCTTTTTCCAGTGTTTCATACATTTCGGGTATCACCGTCTGCGGGTTCGCTTTTTGTGCATTTTTCATATCCATCAGCAGAGGCAGGATAGGATGATAAAAAGGTGTTGTGCTGATCGTGATCCGTTTTTCATCATGCAAGTGTTTGTAAAAGTCCCAAATACCGGCGATGAACTGTGCCAGCACATCTAAAAGATGTGCTTTGTCGTCTTCACTGTAATTTTTCTCTTTTTTGATCAGGCTCTGTACAGCAGTATTCTGTGTTCTCAAATAGTTTCCGCACCAGGCGAGTATGAACAGTACTTCCAGATCCGTCAACTCTGCAGAAGTAAAATGCTCCTGATGATATAACACTTTATAGTGAGGGAGAGATTCGGCCATGGTCTCAAGCTGCGCACTTTTGCATAGTTTGACAAGCCAGTTTTTTTCCTGTTCTTTCAACTGTGCCGGATCTTTCAGCCAGAGTGACAAAAACAGGTCGGACTGCTGCGGACGGGTCGTGTACAGTTTCAGCTGTTCCAGCAAAGGCGAAGTGATATTGAACGTCACCTGTATCTTTTCATATTTGGCTGCTATCCAGGGCATATCATAGTAATCTTTGATGGCATGCAGAAAGACCCAGGGCATTTGCATGACACCCTCCCTGTCACGATAATCCGGCTGATGCATGTGCCACATAATACTGAGATTCAAAATGTTTACTCTTTTGCAAATTGTTCTATTTTTTCAAGATAGCGTGCATAGAGTCTCTCGCCTCTTTTGTCATCGGCTGCCTGAATATATAAATTGAGATGTTCGCTGTACTGGTCCGGGATCATGAGGACCCAGTCGTGCGTATCTTCCCAGATCTTCACACCCACACGCGAAGACGACTTTTTCCCTTTGGCATATTTGAGGAACTTTCTCATCATTTTGCCTTTCAGTTTTTGCGGACATTCCACCTTGAACTGTTTGTAGTAAAAATCATCCATACCTCTTACAAGCGTAGACAGATCGACTTTGTAAGTACTCAAAAGTTCCATGATCTTCAAACTTGCATAGATGGCATCCCGGGTGTAGCTGAATTCGGTAAAGGTAAAATTGCCGTCAACCGTAGCGATCAGGTCATATTCTTTGAGCTTTTCAGCCTTAAAATCGGCATATTTTCCCCTCTGGATGATGAGATTTTTAAAATATCTGATATCCGGGGCCCATACAGGCAGGAAGACTCTCTTCTTTTGATCTTTCGCATCCATATTGAGAAGTTCCAGCACCGCATACAATGCCTCGACCTTGCTGAGTACAAGGCCTGTGTCTGCCACCAGAACGATCTGCTGCGCATTGGGATAGATCAAAAGGCCCATATCATAATCCAGGCATTGTACTATTTTAGATACATTTGACTGCGATGATCTTTCCAGGATTGCAATATTTGACAGTTTCTGTTCATCATAATAGGCATCAAGGATAATATGTTCCATACCCATATCATTCACGATCCCGGGAAAGATATCCGTGGTCGTACCGTGCATGACATCTACGACCACTTTAAAATTTTCATGCTTGATGATCTTATGGTCCACTTTATCCCCAATGGCCTGTTTGTAATGGGTACATTCCATATGATGTTCGCTGTCATGTATTTTTCCGATCTTGTTGAAGTCGACACGACGGAATTTTTCAGTAAAAAATGTTTTTTCAACAGCCTGGGCAAATCCCGAATGTATTTTCATCGCTTCTTCGTTGAAAAAGGTTATTTCCGAACTTGCCGTATCGTTCAGACAGCGTTTGAAATGTACACCGGCACTGAGGGTATTGTCATACGCAAGCGTATATCTGAGTACAGAAGGCGGCACTTCTTTCAAATCCAGTATATGGACTCCCGAAGACAAAAGCCCTCCCAAAAAAGCCCGTTTGACCATCCGCGAATTTTTGTCATGGTCGCGTCCGACCACGACGATGGAGTCAACGGCCAGCTGTGCCCCCAGGGACTCTCCGAGCTTGGTGGCCATTTCACAGGAGAGTTCTATATTGCTTTTGCCATAAACACTCCCGTCTTCAAAAATGGAATTTTTGTATTTGCTGCCCAAGATCAAATTGTTCGTCACTACGGAAGCGGGTTCTATTTTTTTATCCGGCCAGATGATGACATCTTTGTCGAATCTTGTCAGTTCCCCCACCTCACAGTTCTCGGCCAGGATGAGTCCGGACGAAGCGGTCACGTTCCTGTCGATAAAGTTATGGTTGCAGATCACACCGTTATCAAGCAGAAAATTGTTCTTGACGGTTATATCTTCCCAGAAAACACTGTTTTTTATTTTGGAAGAGGCACCGATGGTCACATTGTCTCCGATCACCGTATTGGAGAGTTTTACATTTTTTTTGAGTGTGACATTGTTGCCCAGAAGCACTGTTCCGATAATTTCTACAGAATCGGCAATTTTATTTTTCCCGAGTGAATAGAGCACTCCGTCAGGATATTTTTTCTTTTTGCCGGCAAAGTCAAATTTTACCGTACCGTTGAAAATGTCTTCATACACTTCCCTGTAGCTCTGAGGGTTTCCGACATCACGCCAGTATCCTTCAAGATTGCAGGCCATCAATTCTATGTTTTTCTCCATCAGTGCAGGGAAAAGATCTTTGGCAAAATCAAAATTTTCACCCGCAGGGATATGCTCCAGGATCTCAGGCTCTATGATGTAGATCCCTGTATTGATCGTATCGCTGAAAACCTCCCCCCAGCTTGGTTTTTCCAGGAACTTTTCTATGACATGGTCTTCATTGGCGATGACTACACCGAACTGCAAAGGGTTTTCGACCGAAGTGAGCCCTATGGAGAGCTTTGATCTTTTTGCGTTATGAAATTCAAAAAGCTTTTTAAAATCAAAGTCTGTTACAAGGTCGCCGCTTATAATGATGAAATTCTCATCCCCGATATATGCCTGTGCCAGCTTGACAGCACCTGCTGTACCGTAATCGTCATCGGGAATGACGTAAGTGATATCGATGCCGAATGCGCTTCCGTCCTTGAAATAATCCTGAATGATTTCAGGTTTGAAATAGAGCAGCACTATAAATTCTGTGATACCCACTTCTTTGAGCATCATCATGGTATGCTCCATCATCGGTTTGTTCATGACGGGCAACATCGGTTTGGGTCGTGAATTGGTCAGCGGCTGGATCCTTGTTCCGAATCCGCCTGCCATGACTACTGCTTTCATTGTATTCTCCTCGTTATCTGAACAGTTTTTCCATCATTGCTTGAGCCTCTTTCTGAATCTCCTGCAAATGTGTCTCGGAAATGAAACTCTCGGCATAAATCTTATAGATATCCTCCGTACCTGACGGGCGCATCGCTACCCAGGCATTTTCCGTGACGATCTTCAACCCTCCGATCGCAGCACCGTTTCCGGGAGCATGGGTGAGGATCTTTTCGATCTTCTCACCGGCAAGGGTCTTGACTTCGATCATGTCGGCCGTGAGGGTTTTCAGTATCTTTTTTTGCCGCGACGTGGCAGGGGCATCGATGCGGGTATAGTGGGCAGCCCCGAATTCTTCTTCGAGATCCGCATAGAGATCTGCAATATCTTTACCCGTTACAGCCATGATCTCTGCACTCAGCAGTGTCATAATGATACCATCTTTGTCTGTGGTCCATACTGTGCCGTCTTTTCTCAGGCAGGATGCCCCTGCACTCTCTTCTCCCCCAAATCCCAGCCAGCCTTCGAACAATCCGTCCACGAACCATTTGAAGCCGACCGGCACTTCGTAGACTTCTATGCCAAGGCTTTTGCACACTCTGTCTATCATCGAACTCGATACCAGTGTTTTGCCGACTTTGAGATTTGCCGAAAATGCTTGTCGGTGTTGATAAAGATACCAGATGGCAACACTCAAATAATGGTTGGGGTTGATCAGCCCGCCTTTGGGCGTAACGATGCCGTGCCTGTCCGAATCCGTATCATTCGCAAAAGCAAGGTCATACTTGTCTTTCAGTTCCAAAAGGGAAGCCATGGCATAGGGCGAAGAACAGTCCATACGTATTTTGCCGTCATGATCCAGCGTCATAAAAGAAAAAGTAAAATCGACATAGGGATGTATGATCTCCATATCAAGATGGTAGTATGATCTTATTTTTTCATAGACCTCTATCGAAGAGCCTCCGAGAGGATGTGCAGCCATTTTCAACTTTGCTTTCTGGATCTTTTCCATATCCACGATTTGTGACAAGGCTTCCACATAGGGTGTGATAAAATCGTATGCGTGCACATACGGCGAATTTGCAGCGTCTTCATAGCTTACGGTCTTGACCTCGTCCAGACCGTTTTGCAATATCTCATTCGCCCGTTTTTCGATCATAGCCGTTACATCCGTATCGGCAGGGCCTCCGTTCGGAGGGTTGTATTTGAATCCTCCGTCCTGGGGCGGATTGTGCGACGGTGTGATCACAATGCCGTCCGCCGCCGTTTCTCCCCTTTTGTTGTGCTCCAGGATCACAAAAGAGACAAGAGGG
>JALSTF010000022.1 GCA_026983895.1 Sulfurovum sp. | reverse complement strand
CTGTCATACCGGCCGTTACTACAAGGATCGCCCATAATACCAATGTTCCTTCATTCCATGCTGTTTCAATGATAGCATCTTTGGAAAAGAAACCTGCAAAGAATGGAATACCTGCAAGGGCCAGTGAAGCGACACCCATATAGATATAAGTCCATTTCATCGCTTTTTTCAATCCACCCATCTTGAAGATGTCAAGTTCGTCGTGCATCGCGTGCATAACGTTACCCGCACCCAGGAAGAGAAGTGCTTTGAAGAAAGCATGCGCTGCAAGGTGGAACAATGCGATCCAATAGGCACCCAGACCTGCCGCTGCGAACATATAACCAAGCTGCGAGAGTGTCGAGAAGGCGATAATACGCTTCAAGTCTCTATTGACCAGGGCCATGGACGCGGCAAAGAATGCCACGAAAGTACCCAGTGCGGCAATGAAGTAGCTCACTTCCGGTGTCATGGAGAAGAGCGGATTGGCTCTGATCACCAGGAAGACACCTGCTGTTACCATGGTCGCTGCGTGAATCAGTGCGGATACCGGAGTAGGTCCTTCCATCGCATCTGTCAGCCAGGTATGCAGTGGGAACTGTGCAGATTTACCCATTGCACCGATAAAGAGTGCCATCGCTGCTGCATTGAGGACGGTACCGCTGAGATCAGGAAGTGCCGCGAATACGACATCATATTGAAGGCTTCCTACGTTCCAATAAAGGATAAAGAGTCCGATCAACATTCCAAGGTCAGCGATACGGTTCATGATAAAGGCTTCGTTCGCGGCCCAGGAAGGGGAGATAGAAGGATTTTCTTCCCGCGATACATCTGCTTTGTGATACCAGAATCCGATCAACAGCCAGGAACAAACGCCCACACCTTCCCAACCGATAAAGAGGCCGGCAAAGTTGTCACTCATGACAAGGATCATCATGGAAAAAACGAAAGCCGAAAGGTAGGAGAAAAAGCGGTTGAAGCTTTTGTCATGGTCCATATATCCAATAGAATAGATATGAACGACTGTCGAGACCAGTGTTACCACGGTCATCATCGTGACAGAGACCTGATCCACTACAAAGCCGAATGGAATATGCAGATCCCCTGCTGAGATCCAGTCCATCATGGTCACGTGCACGGGCATACCTGTCGTGGCCACATAGAATGCCAATGTCGCAGAAGCCAGGAATGAAGTAAAGAGCAGCAATGATGCCACTACACCTACAAATGTCTGTCGCGGACTCATTCCAAAAAGTGCTGCGAACAGTGAACTGACAAACGGAGCGAACAAGGCTATATATACTAAATTTTCCATCATTACCCCTTCATACTTGCAAGATCATCAAGATCGAGACTGCCATGTTTTTTATACAAGACGATCAATATACCAAGACCTACTGCAACTTCACTCGCTGCGATCGCAATGATAAAGAATGCGAACATTTGGCCCGTAAGATCATTGTAAAAGTGGGAGATGGCTGCAAATGCGACATTCACCGCATTGAGCATCACTTCCGTTGCGAAGAAAAGCATTAAAAGATTTCTTCTTCTCAGTACACCCATCAACCCGATCGAGAAGAGCAGTGCAGAGACGATAAGATAGTGACTTAAACCTATCATTTTGCATCCTTTTGTGTCAAGATTTCATCATCATCCACACTGGTGTCTTTAGTGAGACTCTGATCCATTTTTTTACCGGCAAGGATGATCCCTGCTATCATAGCGACCAGCAGCATGACCGCTGCAACTTCGAACGGTACAAGATACTTAGTAAAGAGTACGATACCGACATCCTGGGCATTGCCCACACCTTTATGCATCGGATAAAGGGCCTGGATGGATTTATTATAGATGGGTGCCGCGAACATCAATACCAGAGCCAGGGCACTCAAGCCCCCCAGTACAAAGATCAGTGCAGGATTGGTGTTCTTCTCTTTGATATCTTTGGTAGCATCGAAGAACATCATGGCAAACGAGTAAAGCGCCATGACCGCCCCCACATACACAATGAGCTGGACCACACCAAGGAAGTCTGCACCGAGGATAAAAAAGAATCCTGAGATCAACACCATTCCCGCCGCCAAAGAAGTCATGGCGTAGAGTACATTTTTGCTCATCACTGTAATGAGGAAAAGTCCTATTGTTAAAGCCGAAAATAGGTAAAAGGCTATTGTTTCATACATATCTGCTCCTCCTAATACGCTAATGGCGTTTTTTTAATATTTTCATCAGCATTCGGAGAGACAGCACCAAATCCGTCATATTCCTGCTGAAGGTTAAGTTTGTCGATCGGCGTCAACATATCTTCAAAGAGCGAGAAGCTTGCTCTCTGCTCGGAAGCCGTTTCATATCTTGGACCATGAACGATCGCCAGTTCGGGACAGACTTCCGCACAATAACCGCAGAAGATACAGCGTCCGAAGTTGATCGTGTATTCGCTGACCTCTTTTCTCTGATTCTCATCATATCGTGTATCCATCGTGATACAGTTTGAGATACAGATCTTTTCGCAAAGCCCGCATCCGATACATCGGTAGTGGCCGCTTTCGAGCAGTCTGAGCATATCGTGGATCGCTCTGTATCTTGGAGAGATAGGCAGTTTTTCAAACGGATATTTTACCGTATGCATATTGTCTCTGAAAAGTGCATTGATCATCTCTCTCATTGTGACCCACAATCCTACAAAGAGTTCCCCTTTGAAAGTTCTGTTCACTACCTGTTTGAACTTGTCCAATCCTTTCTCCGGGCTTTGCCCAAGATTCAGCATCTTGTAGTTCTGTGTACCAACATTTCTATTTTTAAATTGTTCTAAACCCATATCTGCTCCTTACACCATCATCACAATACCGGTGATCACGACATTGATCACTGCGATCGGCATCAATACTTTCCAACACAGCCACATCAACTGATCCGGTCTGATATGCGGCCATGATGCTCTTACCCACAACATCAGGAAGAAGAAGAAACCTACCTTCAGAATAATTGTCAGCCAACCTATACCTGCTTCACTGTATCCGCCCAGGAATACGACTGCCGCGATAATGGATATCGTGATCATATTGGCATATTCCCCGATAAAGAACATACCCCATCGCATTCCGGAATATTCCGTTGCATAACCCGACACGACTTCCGCTTCATGTTCAAGAAGGTCAAAAGGTGTCCTGTTCGTCTCTGCAAATCCTGCAATAAGGAAAAGCACAAAGGCTACCGGCTGCTGCCAGATAAGCCAATGGCTGATACCGCCGGCCTGTGCAGCATTGAAATCCACGAAAGAGAGAGAACCTACCAGCATGATCGGTGCGAGAATCGAAAGCCCAGTCACCACTTCATAACTCAAGAATTGGATCGCGGTCCTTGCTGCCCCGATAATACCCCATTTGTTCGCCTGTGCCATACCTGCAAGCAGCGGCCCGTAAAGTCCGGCTGCCATCATACCAAGGACAAAAAGGATACCGATGTTCAGGTCGGCAGCGATAGAGGGTACGAATACACCGCCAAGCAGAGGCACCCAATGGGGGATCGTAAAGTCAGGGAAGACAGGTACTGCCGCCAAAGCGATGAACGCTGTAGCCGCCGTAATGGACGGTGCTATCTTGAACACCAGGCTATTCGCATTCTGCGGAACGATATCTTCTTTGGTAAAAAGCTTGACACCATCCGCCACAAGCTGGAGCAGACCATAGGGACCTACGTGCATCGGCCCCAGTCTTCGCTGCATGAATGCCAGCACCTTTCTTTCGATATAGGTACCGAATCCGGCGATCGCCGAAATTACCGCCAGGATGATGATCGCTTTGATGATAACGCCAGCAGCAGTCACTTCCGGTATATGCTGTACGAATGTTTCGACTTCTGTAAATGTTACTATTTCCATATTACACCTTTCTCATTGTTACTGTTTGATATCTGGCATCACCAAATAGGTCGTACACTTTCTGTGCACTTTTGAAATCTGAGAGTTTCGTGATATCCCCTGTCATCTTCTTATCGGCGATCACGTCGACCACGATACTTCCATTCTCAAAGACCACTTCAATCTTCTCTCCCAGCATCTCAGCTTTTTCAACACTTGCATAAAGGCCGAACTTTTCAAAGATCTCATGTGCTTTGTCAGAGAAATCGGAGAACTGTCTGGCCGGGTTGCATCGGTAAACGATCTCTCCTTCCAGGACAATACTTTCATCAAACTTCTCTACAGAAGGTGTTTTCACTTTTCTGTTGGAAGTTTTCAGCAGATAGCCTCTGTTCTCAGTACCGTCATTGCCGTATGTATTTGGAAGTGCATCGAATTCCATTGCCTGGAAACCTTTTGTTTTAGGCAGTTTCACTGTCCAGTCAACGGTCAGTGCTTCACCTTCGTCTATCAGTGCAGAAACCAGATCATTCAGTTCATATCCGTCGTATCCGACCGCTGCATTGGTAGGTACCACTCTTTTTGCAATATTCGTGAATGTGCCTTCCTGTTGATTCATTGCCGGCATATCGAGATCGCCGTCACCCAGTGCTGAAAGTCTGAAATCGCCGCTTTCGTTATAGCCGATCGTATAGCCTTCTGCGTTATCATCGAGGTCACAGATGAGTGCCACACCGAGTGCATTGGCTTTAGGTGGTGCCATGACAACGTCAATAGCACATGTCTCTTCGACAAGTGCGATCAGCTTCGCCAGGTTTTCCGCTTTGGGATGGTAGTAGAAATCCTCGCCGATCATCATCGAGAAGTGCTCTTTCTTTTTCATCATTTTCTCGAAAGTATCAGGGAAGGTAGCTGCATCGCCGCCAAGGAGGTCTACCAGGCCGTTCTTCTCCACCGTGACTTCTGTTTCCACCATTTCGGGAACTTTCTTTGTCACCTGTTTCTCTTCTCCTGTCTCTTCATCGAGCACGGTCTCGGTAACTTCTTTCATCACTTTCTCTTTGATGATTTTGGTACTTTCTGATTTGAAACTCGCCAAATACTCTTTTACTTCTTCAGGCAGTTTTTCTTTATCGGCGAAAAGATCAAGTACAAGATAGAGTGCCGCTTCTTCAAGGCCCGGTTTGTGGGTAAAGCATTCCACATTCTTACCGAAAGTCGGGATCAGCGTATCGCCTACCGGATGGAAATAGAGTCCGGCACCTTTATTGAGTTTCTGCACATTGTTGAACGCATATTTC
>JALSTF010000021.1 GCA_026983895.1 Sulfurovum sp. | reverse complement strand
AAGGACCTGATGCTCCTCTTTCGTTCCCATGATCTTGATCTTCTGGCCTTTTGTAATACTGCCTTCAAAAACACGCACCAGCGCAAGCGCACCCAGATAATTATCGAACCAGCTGTCGTAGATGAGCGCCTTGGTCGGTGCCGCCTCGTCACCTGTCGGTGCGGGGATGCGTTCCACGATCATATCGATCAGTTCAGCCACGCCCTGCCCTGTTTTGGCAGAGACGAGTGCATGCTCCGTTGCATCGATACCGATAGCCTCTTCCAGCTCACTCAGCACCCTGTCCGGATCGGCCGCGGGAAGGTCTATCTTGTTCACTACCGGAAGCAGTTCAAGGTCATTCTCAATGGCGATGTACACATTGGCGATGGTCTGCGCCTCGACGCCCTGAGCCGCATCGACGATGAGCAGCGCCCCTTCACAGGAAGCCAGGGAACGGCTCACTTCGTAGGAAAAATCCACGTGGCCCGGAGTATCGATAAGATTGAGAATGTAGTGTTCACCATCCTTGATATAGTCCAGACGTACCGACTGGGCTTTAATGGTGATCCCGCGCTCTTTCTCGATGTCCATCGTATCCATCACCTGTGCGGACATTTGTCTGTCCGTCACCGCCCCGCATTCCTGTATGATACGGTCTGCCAGTGTCGATTTTCCATGGTCGATATGTGCGATGATGGAAAAGTTTCGGATATTTTTCTGTGGTACGTTCTTTGTCAATGTTTTCCCTTTGCCGGCACATCCATGCCCTGCATCATTTATCGTAGGGTGGATGAACCCATCCTACACGCTTCAGTTTGTCTCGAACAGAGAGTTCACGCTCTCATTGTTGCTTACTCTTCGGATCACTTCTCCCAGCATGTTTGCAGTCGAAAGCATTTTGATCTTTTTACAGCCTTTTGTCATAGGGATCGTATTGGCAACGACCAGTTCATCCAATGCGCCGTTCTCGATACGCTCAAGTGCCGGCCCTGAAAGTACCGGATGGGTACAGCATGCCATGACACTGTTCGCACCAAGGTCTTTGAGTGCCTGTGCGCCATGTACCATCGTTCCTGCCGTATCGACCATATCATCGATGAGGATCACATCTTTGCCCTTCACATCGCCTATGACGTTCATCACTTCGCTTTCGTTGGCTTTTTCACGGCGCTTGTCCACGATGACCATATCGAGTCCGAGTTTGTTCGCAAAATAACGCGCACGCGCTACACCGCCGATATCAGGAGAAGCTATGACCGGGTTGGCAAAGTTCTTTGCCTTGATGTAGTCCATAAAAAGGATCGCACCGTAAAGGTTGTCGACCGGGATATCAAAGAATCCCTGTATCTGCGAAGCGTGCAGATCCACGGTCACCATACGGGTGATACCCGCAGTCTCCATCAGGTTTGCAACCAGTTTGGCAGAAATGGGCACTCTCGGCGCTGCTTTTCTGTCCTGCCTTGCATACCCGTAATAGGGAACGACCGCCGTAATGGACTTGGCAGAAGAACGCTTCAGCGCATCTGTCATGATAAGCAGTTCCATCAGGTTGGCATTGGCCGGTGCAGAGGTCGGCTGGATGATAAAAACGTCTTTCCCCCGTACACTCTCTGCGATCTGCACATTGATCTCTCCATCAGAAAAACGGTTGATCGTGGCTTTGGAAAGCGGCATTTCAAGGTAGGTTGCTATCTCCTGGGAGAGTTCAGGGTTCGATGTTCCGGAAAATATCATATATCCGCTCATAAATGGACCTTCGTAATGGGATTTAGTACGCGTATTTTACACAACATTTGATAAAAAGGGACTTCAAACGGCCTGAAAGGTACTTTAAAGCTCTGCGGTATTACACTTATACAAATTATAAACGGGACACTATTTTTTATGATCAGAAAAGTCTTTAAAAAGAAAAAAAACGGTAAAAGCAGCAAGATCGATGCTTTTCTGGAAAAATACAAGATCCCCAGAGAGTATCTCTCTGTCAACCGTCGAAGTATCAGCAAAGGGGTATGGGTGGGCCTTTTCTGGGGTTTCATCCCCATGCCTATGCAGATGATGGCTGTGTTGTTCACCACCCCTTTTATCCGTTTCAATGTGCCCATAGCCATTTCCATGGTCTGGCTGAGCAATCCTGTGACCATGCCTCCGATGTACTACATGGAGTACCTGACGGGCAACTTCATCCTCGGAAATGAAGGCGTACAGAATGTCCAGCTGACGATGGAATGGTTCAAGAACAATCTCGGAGACATCTTCGTCCCTCTCTATGTCGGCACAGCATTCTACTCCATTGTCGTCTCTACGCTTGTCTATTTCGCTATTAACTGGCTGTGGATCCATTCGGTCAAAAAAGAGAAGCACCACAAAGAACGCACACGACGGGAACGAAAAGGAAAAAGCAGCAAGGAAGTGTAACGCGCTTAGCAGATCACTCCGCCGCCAAGGAGTCTGTCCCCTGCATAAAAAGCAGCGATCTGCCCTTTCGCAAGACCGAACACCGCATCTTGAAGTTCTACTGTTGCTCTGTCCCCTGTTATCTTGACATGACAGGGGACTGCGGTGGTCCGGTAACGTACTTTAACATGACAGTCGAACACGTCAATATCTTCAAAAAGATTGATCTGTTTGACTTCAAAGGCATTCTCTTCGAGCTTTTCGCGTGTTCCCACTACGATCTGGTTCTTTTCAGGCTCAATAGCGACCACAAAATGGGGATCATGTGCGCCATTCACAAAGAAACCCCTGCGTTTTCCGATGGTATAGTGCATATAGCCTTTATGCGTACCCACGACATTCCCTTCGGTATCGACCGTTTCGCCCGGCATATCTATCTCCATATGCTTGGCAAGCACTTCATCGTAGCTGTTCTCTACAAAACAGATCTCCGAACTCTCTTTCTGTGTAGCAAAATCTTTGAGGACTTCGATATTTGCCGCATACGCCTTGACATCATCCTTGATCCAGGTACCCAGAGGGAAGAGCAGTCGGGGCAGCACCTCTTTTTTCACTTCACAGAGGAAATAGCTCTGGTCCTTGTTAGGGTCATCCGCTGCATAGATATACGCTCCGTCACATTTGATATAATGCCCGGTCGCGACATATTCGGCACCGACACTGTCCGCAAATTCGATCATCTTTCCGAACTTGATGGTACGGTTGCACATGACACAGGGATTGGGGGTAAGGCCCTCTTTGTAGCTTTCAACAAAATATTCATAGACATTCCGGTTGAATGCTTCGCTTAGATCATAAAAATGGACCTTGATGCCAAGATAGTCGGCCACCTTCTGCACTTTTTGCCAGTTCTCTTCATGATATCCGGGTTTATGGTGCAGTTTCATATAGACACCTTCCACCTCATACCCTTCTTTCTGCAGCAACACTGCCGTTACGGTAGAGTCCACCCCACCGCTCATACCTACAAGTACTTTACCTTTTTTCATACTGCTGTTACCTCTTTTATCTCTACGGCTATCTCGTCATCGACTTCGACAAGCCTTCCTTTTGCTATCTCTTCTGTTGCGTGAATGAGACGGACCTCATCTGTATCTATTTGGGCCATTTCTATTTTATGCCCTCTTTCAAGTACCCTGCACTGCACATTTCCAAGCGTAACTCTGACTTCTTTATATTTTTTACCATCAATATGTTTAGGCAACTGTTTCATGTACTGCATAATCTGAATGGTCAAGCCTCCCTGGGCATTGACAAGGAGTGCTTTTGCACATCCGGTATGCTCTGAAAGAAGAAGCACTTCCAGACGTGCCATACCAAGCAGAAGGATATCTCCTGCACCCAGTTTCTTCAAGGCACTTTTTTTGACCGAGACCGAAGGAAGACATACTTCATATTCCGGGTAAAGATGATGCTTCTGCATCATCTTCTCCAGACGAAGTGCCTGGTTTTCACCCTTCATGCACATCACCGATAAAACGTTCCAGCAAATATTCTTTACTCGCTACAAGCAGGTCATCAGGCACTTCCTGCCCGGTAGAAAAATAACTCATAGGCAGATCATACAGCAGCATGAAGTTCATCAGCGTACCGAAATGTTTGGTTTCGTCAAATTTGGACACGATCACAGAATCCAGGTTCAAAAAAGAGAAATTCTCATAAATATCTGCCATATCTTCATATTTTACCGTTGCGGCAAGTACCAGGGCGACTTCGATCTTTTTGGGTATCTCCGTCTTGACGAACTCTACGGTCTTGATGAATTTCTGGGTATCGTACGGAGACATCCCCGCCGTATCGACGAGTATGACATCATAGGAAGCCAATTCGGCTATTTTCTCCTGAAATGCTTCGGCAGAAGCGATGGAGTAGTGTTCGATCTGCATGATATCCGCATAATGTGCCAGCTGCTCGATGGCACCGACTTTATAGCTGTCAAGGTTGATCAGTGCTACTTTGTAAGGCCTTTCAAGCAAGTACGCATAACGCGCTGCCAGTTTGGCAATGGTCGTTGTTTTCCCTACGCCTGTAGGTCCGACCAGCATCATGATCTTTGAATGGTCCAGCACCTCTTCTTTGACCTGCAATACCTCATCGATCTCTTCAAGCAGATAGGAGACAAGCAACTGTTTATCTTCCATGACAGGTGTACCAATAAGCGGTACCAGTATACTGTCCAGCCAGGGTTCTGCGATCCCTTTTTTCATGAAAAGATGTTTTACTTCATCGGCTACTGCACCGAATCGTCCTGTTTGGAGCAAACCATCCCTCATCTCTTCAAGTTGTGTTTTAAGTTCGCCTATTTCATCGAGCAGTGCTTCCTCTTCTTCATCGGGAAGTTTCGCCCCTGTCAATGCCTGTGCACCGAAAGAACGCTCCATAAAAAGCTTTTTGGGTACGGCAATGACCACTTCGCTGCGCAATTCATTGTCAGCATATTTCACCTGCTTTGCCGAAACGATGCTCAGGTCCGTACCATATTTTTCTACAGCCTGTTCATAAGCACTTTTGGGATCGGATGCGACGAATGTTTCATTGATCATCTTACTGCCTTTGTCATTTTAGAAAGAGGGATCAGTACTGAGCTTCGCTGCATCCATCCCGGATGCGGAAGTGTCAACTCAGGACTTTCCATCCTTATAGTATCATAGAATATCAGGTCTATGTCCAGCGTTCTCGGCCCGTCTTTGAAAAGACGTTTTCTTCCGAATTTTTTTT
>JALSTF010000020.1 GCA_026983895.1 Sulfurovum sp. | reverse complement strand
CGACACACCAGCCGGGCGACAATCCGAAAACAGGTAAACCCGATGAAGGAAATCCAGATAAAGGGAATTCAGACGAAGGTAATCCAGACGAAGGAACACCCGCACCGGTTGCCCAAAAAGCAGGCTGGTACCTGCGTACCATGGCTGTAGCTGAGACAGCGAACGGAACCAAATATGCCCATAACACAGCCGGTGTTTTCGGCGAGCTTGATGATAGCAGCGATGCCAAAGACCGCCACGACATCAGCAGTTACGGGAAAGCGACTTTCCAGGTACGTTTTGTCAACAAAAAGATCGACAATGAGGGGGAGTACTATTCGGACTACCGAAAGTATGAAGGTATACCCAGAAAAGAAGTATGGACCTTCCTCGTCAAAAATGAGAGAGTAGACCCTGCACTGGCTGATCTCGCCGATGCCTCACTGAAGATAGAAGTAGCAGACTTGCGTGATGTTCTGAAAAAAGAGGGAGACTCCAGATATATAGAAAAAGTCTCTTCCGATCAGGGTTTTAAAAACAATCTGACACTTGTCGATGTGGACAACCATCAGGCATACAGCTACAGTGAATTGCAAAACCTCACGCTCGGTATGGATGGCAAACACGTCAGAACCTTCCGCTGGGTACTCAACGGCGATGTGGACGAAGAGGATTATGCACCGCTTGCTGCAACACAGAATGTACCCGTCACTACGGCAAGCGCATCACTTAAAAAACGCAGTCTTTTACACAGTAAATTCGGCCTTCCGCCGGAGTGATACTGCGTATCTCTTCCATGAAAGTATGCAGGGTGGTGCACTTTGTGCCCGCCTTTCAGTGCTAAAGGGGTATTTTTCATGATCTTCGGCTATCATATCGATTTTTGTGATGAACCCTCCCTGAACCATCCGACAGACCCTTCATCGGCCAAAAGCACCATTGCCGTCAAAGCGTGCCTACTTCCCCAATTCACTATCCTCACTGACTATTTCCCCCACTCTCTCCAACACGTACGCTACGGCGGACACCGACCCTTTGAAACGACAAAAGGAAAAAATGTCGAATGGATGATGGAGATAGAAAACACCCTCACGCTGGTCTGGTTCCCACAAAGCCGTACGATCGGCTACGAAAAAGGTGAAAGGTTTACCCCGGAGCGCCTGCGTTTTTGGGTGTACCACACATTTTTGCCGCTGCTTTTACAGATGGAAGGGGTGTATCACATTTTGCATGTAGGGTGTGTGGAGGTCAAGGGTAAAGCCGTCATCTTCATGGCCCCATCTTTCGGAGGCAAATCGACCCTGACGGACTACTTTCTGCAAAGAGGCCACAAGCTTCTCAGCGACGACACGCTTGCTATAGAACAGAGAGCAGACGGCAGCCACAGAGCCGTCGCCTCCTGGCCTTTCCAGCGCCCCTACCGCCAACCTGAAACATTGGGAGACGAGACCAAACACTTTGCCACCATGCCGCTGGAGATCGCCGCAGTGTATCGGCTTGAGAAAACAGATGAAACCGCACCCGTCACACTTGAAGCCGTCAAGGGCATTGAGAAGTTCAAGACTCTCCACTACGGAAGCTTCATCCCCCTTGGATTTTTAAAAGAGGAAACCTTCGCGTTTCATACAGAGTTTGCCAAAGCGGTACCCGTATATCGGGTAGATATCCCATGGGATAAAGAGCGGCTGAGTGAAGTGTACGATGCCATCATCGCCTGGTAGGTTTGGCACCGCCAAACGCCAAATCCCGGTTTGGGTGGCGGGGAATTTCAGATCGTGACAACCAGTCTGCATTCCCCCCCCCAAGACGTTTGGCAGTGCCTTAGATTGGTTTGATATAATAATATCCAGAAGAGGTGCAAAATGAGAAAATTAAGTATTATAAAATGTATATTGAGTGTTGTTATATTTTTGGGATCATTGAATGCAGGGAGTGTAACCGCTACCTACACGAATGGAGATATCCCTACTGGTGACAATGGTGGGGGATGTCCACAACTTGAAAGTTTGGTATTTTCTGTTCCTGCAAATAACTTAGTTACAGGTGTAGATGTGACATATAATATGACTGCACAAAATAGTGGTTGGAAAAGTGAGCAAAGATCACAGATACGGTATGTTGAGGGTAATGTGGATGAAGGGGGATATATTTCTGGTACAGGAAATTCAAGCGGGACTCAAACTTATTCTAGAGTAGGTTTGACACTGGCAAATGGTGCAACAGGTACAGTGACATTTGAAATGAATGCGTCTAGAACCTGGAGTTCATTGTTCCATAGCGGTTGTGATACCTATAATAATAAAGTTGACGATAATACTTGGAAGATAACAGTACACTATGATGTAGATACTGATGGTGATGGTGTCGTAGATACGATAGATATCGACGACGACAATGACGGAATCCCTGATGCACTGGAAGGTAAACCCCTTGCGAACAATGGAAGTTTCGAAGAGCCGATAGCCAATACCACAACATGGACAGACATAGATGCGGACAGTGTTCCCTACTGGGAGACGACAGCATCCGATAATAAGATAGAATTCTGGAAAAGCGGTTTTCAAGGTGTTCCTGCATATGAAGGGAACCAGTTTGTAGAAATGAATGCCAATGAAGTGGCTTCACTTTATCAGGATCTGAGTGTAGAACCGGGAGATATTATTTCGTGGAAAATTGCACACAGGGGACGACAGGGAACGGATGTTGCTACAGTAAGTATGGGTGCCCCAGGATCCACATTGACCATTGTAGAGACCATGAGTGATGACAACACAGCATGGGGTGTTTACAGCGGTCTTTACACCATACCTGCAGGACAGACGACATGGAGAATCTCGTTTGATTCGGTTTCTGCTGCCGGAGAAAATCCAAGTGTAGGTAATTTTATCGATGATTTTCGTGCTATTATCGTCAAAGATGATGATGGTGACGGCATCATTAACAGTCTTGACCTTGACAGTGACAACGACGGTATCCCTGACAATGTGGAAGCGCAAAGCACCGACACCTACATAGACCCGACTTCCGGAGGTACTGTACCGGTTGACAGCAATGGTTTGCCAACAGCATACAATGGTACAGGACTTACTCCGCCCGATACTGATGGAGACGGCACGCCAGACTTCCTCGACAATGACAGTGACAACGACGGTTACACGGATTGTGAAGAGGGAAAAAATGTTACATCTACAAAAAGCTGTCCGCTCCCTGCGGCAAATGTTCAGAACAATGGAATGGTCAGCTGGGCGGGAAATGATGGCTACAATGATCCCAACGGATTTGTAAATGAACCAAACCCGGATGCAAGTGGCGGAGGGCAGTTACAGGATGAGGTTCTAAGCAACAATGAAGCCGCCTACCGCGAATTTCTCTGCGGCAAAAACCTGACAAAGCTTACCCATCTGCAATGGAAGATCATCAGTTTCTCCTGTGATACGGGAAGTAATGGTATTGAAGCTCTTTTGGGAGGAGTATTGGGTACATACGGTGATGATAACGACTGGGTGATGTACAAACAGAGCGGTACAGACCAGTTCGAAGTGGGCCCGGGACATACCAATACGAACAAAACGATGATGTCTGCTACAGATACAGTCGACCCCGGTAAAGGGTACTGGATCATTGCCGATCTCGGCGGAGCAGGCAACGAAAAGAACTTGACCATTGCTAAAAATCTATCTGGCATAGTACCAACATCTACAGTAGATGCATCGGGTATCGGCATCAGTAACAGCAATTTTACGAAAGTACACGAATACCTCTTGCCAAAAAATGAGGTATCCGATGCGAGTACAGTTGATTCTAAAAAGTATATGGCAGGAAATCCATTTCCATTTGCCTTTCATATGTCCGACCTGTATTTCAAACACAATGCAAGCGGAGAATCATATCATCAAATGGGAGTCACTTATAACGATGCATATATCAATAAAATAGTCTATAAACATGACAGTCCGCTTTTAGGTCCTGTAAACGGTTACGTTGCCATAGATCCAGCCACTCCGGGTTTTAACGGTTCCATAGGTCCAATGGAAGGTTTCTTCATCAAGATAGAAAAGAACCAGGCAGATAATTATGCAAACCATTTTGCTTACCCTCTGATGAACAAATAATCCCGTAGGTTTGGCACCACCAAACGCCACATCCCGGTTTGGGTGGTTGTAAATTTCAGAGTGAGACAACAGTTTGCATTTCCCCAAGACGTTTGGCAGTGCCAAACCTACGGTATAATATGATCAAAAAATGGGTTTGACGGATGAAATACAAACGGATGTATGTGGATGGGTATGATTATTTCATTACCGTTGTCACCTATGAACGAAACCCTCTTCTTATTGAGAATATTGATCTGCTTCGGGAAAGTTTCAAATATGCAAAAACAAAATTTGACTTTACAATTGATGCCATTGTGGTACTTCCCGATCATTTTCATATGATCATAAAAACAGGTGAAGCTAAGAACTATTCCAAAATCATCGGTGTAGTAAAAAGCTATTTTTCAAAACAGTGTGATCCGAAGTTCTATACCCATCTCCTGCAAACACAAAGCAGGATACAACAGAATTATAAACCCGTATGGCAGAAACGTTTTTATGAGCATACGATCCGTGATGAGAAAGATTATAAGAGACGATTGGATTACATTCATTTTAACCCTGTGAAACATGGTTACGTGAATAGTGTAAAAGAATGGGAGTATTCCTCTTTCAGAAAATGCGTTAAAAATGGGATATACAGTCCAGCATGGTGTGAGTATGATGCGGATGTGGATTACGAGTAGGTTTGGTACCACCAAACGCCAAGTCAAGATGTAGAGGCAATGTGGTGATGAAGAAGATATTTGGTAGAATTCTTTTAAAGTTCAAAGCAGAATCAAAAGGCAAAGAATGGATTTAGAACAAAAAATAATATTTTCCGATACCGTTTTCGCGCAGGAAGTGGACGGAGAGATGGTGCTGCTCGATATGAACAGTGAAAATTACTTCGGGCTGGATGAAACAGGTACGGTGATCTGGCAGGCGATGCAGGAGAAAGGGACCTTGCAGGAAGTCCTGGAAGTATTGCTGGAACAGTATGATGCGGAAGAAGCAGTGCTGAAAAAAGACCTTCTGGATTTTGCAGGAAAACTGAAAGAGAATGGGCTGATTTCTCTGTCAAAAGAGGGATGATGGATTTGA
>JALSTF010000019.1 GCA_026983895.1 Sulfurovum sp. | reverse complement strand
TATCAAGGCGCAGCGTGCACCGGAATATGATGAGAGCTATCTGGTTTCGGGAGGTGCGGCTGGGGGCAGCGGCGGCGGTGAGGGCGGTGATGTCGATCTTGATCCGCTTTTTGAAGAGGCCAAGCAGATCGTGCTCAATGATAAGAAGACCTCTATTTCATACCTGCAGCGGAAACTGCAGATAGGCTACAATCGTTCTGCCAACATTATCGAACAGCTTGAAGCCATGGGGATACTCTCTGCACCCAATACAAAAGGTAACAGAGAGATCCTCTAAGCGGTGCATTCCTCTTCAGGGGAAAAGTCTGCAAGGCATTTTTTCTGTAACATTTCGACACATCATTCACAACTGTTTTACACAGGCTTATCATTCAAATAAGATTTAACCCTAATTGGGTACTATTTATCTACAAATTCATAGTAACAGGAGACCGGATATGGCCTTAGTAGAAGAATACAAAGCACATACAGAAGAGCGTGCAGCGCTTGGTGTACCGCCGCTGCCATTGACAGCAGAACAGACAGCCGAACTTGTAGAGATGCTTAAAGCAGACAATGTCGTCGAGGCAGACTACCTGCTGGAGCTTTTAAAGAACAAAGTACCTGCGGGTGTGGATGATGCTGCATATGTCAAAGCGGCATTCCTCAATGCGATCGTTCAGGGAGATGCAAAAAGTCCTGTGATCACAAAGTTTGAAGCGGTAGAGATCCTTGGTTCCATGCTTGGCGGATACAATATCGGGCCGCTGATCGATGCCTTGAGAAATGCGGATGTGGCTATTGCCCAGGAAGCTGCAGATCAATTGAAAAATACGATCCTTGTCTATGGTGATTTTGAGACGGTCAAGACACTGATGGATGAAGGCAATGCATTTGCAAAGCAGGTCATTGAGTCATGGGCGAATGCCGAATGGTTCACCAACAAACCGGCACTTGAAAAAGAGATCACTCTGACTGTGTACAAGATCCCCGGCGAGACGAATACCGATGACCTTTCTCCCGCATCGGAAGCCTTTACCAGAGCGGATATTCCTCTGCATGCGAACTCATTTCTTCAGGCAAGAATGGACAAACCGCTTGAGACCATGGCAAAACTCAAAGAAAAAGGACATCCTCTCGCTTATGTAGGCGATGTCGTCGGTACCGGTTCTTCAAGAAAATCAGGTATCAACTCCGTGCAGTGGCATATGGGCAGGGATATTCCCGGTGTACCGAACAAAAGAACGGGGGGTGTGGTGATCGGTGATATCATCGCTCCTATTTTCTTCAACACGGCAGAAGATTCTGGGTGTCTTCCTATCCAGGCACCTGTTGCCAACCTTGAAACGGGTGATGTGATCACGGTGAAGCCTTTCGAAGGTGTGATCGAAAAGGACGGCAAAGTGGTTTCTGAGTTCACACTCGAGCCAAATACCCTTCCTGATGAGATGAGGGCGGGCGGACGTATTCCACTCATTATCGGTAAAGGGTTGACAGCCAAAGCGAGAGAGGCACTGGGTATGGACGCGGCAGATATCTTCATGACACCGACACTGCCGGAAGATGACGGCAAAGGGTTCACCCTTGCGCAGAAAATGGTAGGTAAAGCATGCGGTATGACAGGGGTAAAACCCGGAACCTACTGTGAGCCGGTCTGTACGACAGTCGGCTCTCAAGATACGACCGGCCCTATGACAAGAGATGAGATCAAAGAACTTGCGGCACTCAGTTTCGGTGCGGATTTCGTACTTCAGTCTTTCTGTCACACAGCAGCTTATCCGAAACCTGCCGATATCAACCTGCAGCATACACTGCCAAAATTCTGGACAGAGAGAAAAGGGTTTATCCTCAGACCGGGTGACGGGGTCATCCACAGCTGGCTGAACAGAATGTGTCTTCCCGACACGGTCGGTACCGGCGGGGACAGTCATACGCGTTTCCCTATCGGTATCTCTTTCCCTGCGGGTTCTGGCCTTGTCGCGTTCGCAGCGGTAACGGGAATGATGCCGCTTACGATGCCTGAGTCCGTACTCGTACGTTTCAAAGGTGAAATGCAGCCGGGTATCACACTGCGTGACCTTGTCAATGCTATCCCTTATCAGGCGATCAAAGACGGTCTGTTGACAGTGGAGAAAAAAGGAAAGAAAAATATCTTTGCCGGAAGAGTACTTGAAATCGAGGGACTTGAAGATCTCAAATGCGAGCAGGCATTCGAACTTTCCGATGCTTCTGCGGAAAGATCGGCGGCTGCCTGTACGGTCAAACTCAACAAAGAGCCTATCGTCGAGTATCTTGAGTCCAATATCGTCCTGATCGAAGAGCTGATCGCCCAGGGGTATGAAGACAAAGCGACACTCCAGAGACGTGCGGACAAGATGAGAGACTGGATCGAGAACGGCGAACTGCTTGAAGCGGACAGCGATGCAGCCTATGCGGCCGTGATCGAGATCGACATGAACGAGATCAAAGAACCGATCCTTGCCTGCCCCAACGATCCGGACGATGTCAAAACGTTGACAGAGATCCATGAGCAGGGGCTTAGAACAGATATCGATGAAGTTTTCGTTGGGTCATGTATGACAAATATCGGGCTGTTCAGGGCCCTGGGTGAAGTCCTGAAGGGTGAAGGTCAGGTACCGACGAAACTCTGGATATGTCCTCCAACGAAAATGGATGAGCATACCTTGATAGAAGAGGGATACTATTCTATCTTTGGCCAGTCCGGTGCAAGAACGGAGATCCCGGGATGTTCACTCTGTATGGGGAATCAGGCGCAGGTAGCACAGGGTGCATACGTCTTCTCGACCTCTACACGTAACTTTGACAACAGACTCGGAAAAGACTCTCAGGTCTATCTGGGTTCTTCCGAACTGGCTGCGGTCGTTGCCCTCAAAGGAAAGCTCCCTACAGCAGAAGAATATATGGAGATCGTACCCAACAAAATCAAGCCTGAAATGTTTGATGATGTTTACAGATATCTTAACTTCAATAAGGTTTCCAAAGAAGATCTTGAGGCAATGGTCGAATAACTCTTTCTTTCCCCTTCTTTTCCACTCCTTAAAGGGGGTGGGAACTTCTTCTTTTTTATGTTATAATTACTGTCAATTTCTTTTCATAGGGTGAACTAATGCGGCGTATCTTATTTGTTTTTCTTTTCATTTTTGTCATGCTGCATGCTCAGGATAGAGAGCTTATCCCTGTTTCCAAAACGGAATTCGTTTATATTGATAAAAAAGGAAATGAACACGATATCGATCTGACGGGGAAAGATTTTATTCTGGTGTCGGTACGGGAAGAAAACAGTGACGGACGTTTCTATGCTGTGGATCGTGATGGTACTGTATGGCTCAGCGGGGGGATCTCTTCGGGGGAGGAGATGGGATATACTCCTTCAGGTAAATGGAAGATCCTGCACAAGAAACGCTATTATACTTCCAAAAAATATCCTGAGCCTGACGGCAGCAACAATATGGACTACAGTCTCTTCTTTACGCCCTGGGGACATGCTCTGCATCAAGGGAATATCGATTATACCTCCCATGGATGTATTCATGTAGACAAAAAAGATATTCCGCTGCTGTACAACTGGGCATGGATCGGGATGCCGGTGCTCGTCACCCGCCACAGATATATGCAGTTCGCAAGACCTGACCTGAGGCGCATTTACAGTACGAACAAGAAGTATACACGCAGGCGCCACAGGTAACATGGCGAAAAAAACGGTTTCTTTGGTCCTTGGCAGCGGCGGAGCCAGAGGTTTGGCCCATGTGGGAGTTATACGCTGTCTGGAAGAAAAGGGTTATGAGATCGTTTCGGTCTCAGGCTGTTCCATGGGGGCGCTGATCGGCGGTTTCTATGCTGCAGGCAGGCTGGATGCCTATACGCAGTGGCTTGCAGATTCCGACCTGCTGGATATTGTCAAACTGGTCGATTTCAAAGGTTCGGCAGGCCTGGTCTCCGGGGTGGAACTGATGAAGAAGATACAAACACTTCTGGGCGGGGACAGAAAGATCGAAACACTGAATATCAAATATACGGCTGTAGCCTCGGATGTTAAGGGCGAAAAGGAGATATGGATCGCGCGCGGATCGCTTCTTGATGCGATCCGTGCTTCTATCTCACTGCCTCTTTTTTTCGAGCCTTACCGGATCCATGGGCGCGAACTGATCGATGGCGGTGTACTCAACCCTGTACCTATTGCACCGACTTTCGATGATAAAACAGATTTGACGATTGCTGTCAATCTCGGTGCGCCGGCAGACCCCTCTCTGGAGCGAAAAGAGGCAGAGAAACCGGATACCCTTTCCGAGAAGCTCCTTGCCTACCTTAAAGATATTGCCATACCGGACTACTTTACCGAACAGGAGAGCATGTACCGTATCGCAGACAGATCTTTCGATGCGATGCAGGGGACCATCGCCAGAATGAAACTGGCTGCGTACCCACCGGATATTACGATAGATATTCCCCGGAATCTGTGCGGTACACTGGAGTTCACACGCAGTGAAGAGATGATCGCATACGGCTATGAAAAGTGCCAAAGTATGTTCGGTTAATTTTTATCGAGTATAATTACCTGTTAGAATATACAAAAAGGAAAAAAATGTCAAAAATGTTCAAAGGGGCACTCATCGCATTGATGATGGCCGGACTTGCGGGATGCGGTGTATCGACGAAGGATATTAAGGTGGAAACGGTAAAGTCGGACAAAGCGAACCTCAAAGGCTATAAGACTTATGAGATCATCGAGGAGAGCGGTGCAGATAACTCTTTGAAAAAGGACAAAACCCTTAAAGACTACAATGTTGATGCCGCTATCGAGCATACCATCGTCGCGGAACTTTCAAAAAGAGGGAAAGTCCAGGTGAAGAAAGACCCCGATTTCTTTGTCGCCTATGTCGCCGGTGCCGATATGAATGCGATGAAGATCAAACTCGATGCAAAGGGTAGGTCAACCATCGAGAATATCCCCGAAGCGGCGATACTTCTGATGTTGGTCGATGCCGATACCGGTTCGATCCTCTGGATGTCCACTGCCGAGGGCGAGTTCAAGGGACTTCCCATCGAAGCACAGCGCGAACGTTTGAAGTTTACGATCAAAAAAATGCTCAAAGGGCTTTGAAAACTTCATTCTCCCCGTCATAGAAAAAAACATACTTCGGGAACTTTCTCGGGGTATCGCTTCTGATTTATCTCCTCTCCGAGTATCCATCGATAATTACAGTATTTTTCTGTAAAATAATATCAAGATACAAGGATTTGCACA
>JALSTF010000018.1 GCA_026983895.1 Sulfurovum sp. | reverse complement strand
CACTTCGCACAATAGCCACGGCATTGGCTGGAATGGAATTACGGCGTTCTCCGGCATAGAGGCTTGCCAACTGTGTCACACCGTTCTTTGCCAGGTAGCCACCCAGTACTTTGATAGCGGAGGGTATCCCCTTATCAATATCAACCCCGGAGTGGCCTCCCGCCAGCCCCTTGACCGCCACTTCGTAGCACGCACCGCTTCCCTCGACAGTGCTGTCCTGCTTGAAAGCCGTGATATCCGCACCGCCGGCACACCCGATGTAGACTTCCGCTTCATCTTCACTGTCAAGATTCAGCATATACTCCGCTTTAAGGTCGAACGCCACTTCATTCGCCCCGATGAGTCCTATCTCTTCATCGGAGGTCAGCAGGAACTCCAGTACTCTTCCCTCATCCATCAGCTGCATCATCATCGCAATGGCTATCCCGTTATCTGCGCCCAGAGAAGACTCTTTCGCTTTCATCCACCCCTCTTCCTCATAGGTCTCGATCTGCGGTGCCTTTCCCATGCAGACCATGTCGTAGTGTGCCTGAAGACAGAGCATGGGACTGCCTTTGTGTATGTAGATGTTCTTGACCGCATCCACTTCGGCCTCATAGCCTCTCTCCCTGGCAAAGTCCACCAGGAAATCACATAAGGCATCTGCTTCTTTCGAACAGTGCGGTATTTTTGTAAGTTCTATGAAATATTTTATGATGTTTGACATGTTTTTTCTCCTCATTATTCTGTATGGCGAATAAATCCACCCTCCATACTATTGCAAAAGAATACCACAACTCTTCATTTTTGGAGAGTAAAACTGTATAATCCTATCAAAAATTAGGACATTTCATGTGCCTCATCATCACCCTCGTCTTTTTTGCACTTACCGTTCAGGCTTTTATGGCGAAAGATTTTATGACCGGATCACTCTATCTTGCGATCACTCTGGGTTTTGCTTTCCTGCTCTGGCGAAATATCCAGATAACACGCTGTGAAAGAAACGGGAATTGCAGCGGATGCACACTGCCTTCCTGGCTGACAAAATGGTTTAAACAGTCATGATAGAACACTTCTTCACCTGCCCCTACTGCTGGGAACGCATCTCCATGGTTCTCGACCCCTCGGAAGAGGAGAGCGATTACATCGAGGACTGCGAGGTCTGCTGCCGTCCCATCGAGCTGCGCTTCAGGTTTTCAGGGGAAACACTGGTCAGTTTCGAGGTGCGGAGGATGGAAGGAATATAAAGCAGGTAGCAGGTTTATCCATACAAGAACGCGAATCGATCCACTTTCTCTCCATTGACTTCTACTTTTTCTATGAACATGGCATAAGGCCTGACCCATACACTGTAATCGCCATACAATGCGCGGTAAACAACCATCCACTCTTCCGTCTCCGAATGTCGTGCCGTCATCAGTACTTCGTACTCATTTCCTTTGTAATGCCGGTAGATACCTTTTTTGATGTTCATATTTTTTCTCTTTTTAACGGATTTTATCATAATTTGAGTACAATATTTTCATATCAATCAGAGGAGAAAGAATATGGCTACCAATATTTTCAACTGTCCGCTGCCTGACGAGAAAGGCTACTTTGGAGAATACGGAGGGAGTTTCATTCCGCCCGAACTTCAGACGATCATGGATGAGATCACCGCTTCCTATGAAGAAATACGGCAGGATCCCGAATTCCTTGAAGAGCTTGCAGACCTGTACCAGCACTATGTCGGAAGACCCAGCCCGATCTTTCATGCGAAACATCTTTCCGAAAAGTACGGTGCCGAGATCTATCTCAAACGCGAAGACCTCAACCATACAGGTGCTCACAAGATCAACCACTGTCTTGGAGAAGCACTTTTAGCCAAAAAAATGGGGAAAAAGAAGATCATCGCCGAGACCGGTGCGGGACAGCATGGTGTGGCACTGGCAACCGCTGCCGCACTTGTCGGGCTTGAATGCGACATTTACATGGGTGAGGTCGATATGGCCAAAGAACACCCCAATGTCGTTCGTATGCATATTCTTGGTGCAAATGTCATTCCTGCAACACACGGCAGACGTACGCTTAAAGAAGCTGTCGATACTGCTTTTGAAAACTACCTTAAAGACCCGGTCACCCAGCTCTATGCCATCGGTTCTGTCGTAGGGCCGCATCCCTTCCCCCGAATGGTCAGGGATTTTCAGTCCATTGTCGGGGTAGAAGCCAGAGAGCAGTTCCAGCAAATGACAGGAAAACTGCCTGACAATCTCGTCGCCTGTGTCGGCGGCGGTTCGAATGCACTGGGATTATTCACTGCTTTTCTCAAGGATGAAGAGGTGGCGATGCATGGAGTCGAACCCTCAGGCAGAAGCCTTGATATCCCCGGTGAGAATGCCGCGACAATGACACTGGGGAAACCGGGTGTGATGCATGGGTTCAAGTCTTATATGCTTCAGGATGAAAACGGTGAGCCTGAAGAGGTCTACTCCGTTGCCAGCGGACTGGACTACCCTTCGGTGGGTCCACAGCACGCCTACCTCAAAGATATCCACCGTGTCAACTACGCGACCATAAGCGACAAAGAGGCCATCGATGCTTTCTTTGAACTTTCCAGAGAAGAAGGGATCATCCCTGCCATCGAATCGGCACATGCTGTAGCCTACGCCCTCAAACTGGCTAAAGAGCCCGATGTCGGTACGATCCTTGTCAACCTTTCAGGACGCGGGGACAAAGATATCGATTTCGTGGTAGAGAATTACGGTAAAGCATACGGTATTCCGCAGGATTGACCCTGCATATTGAATAAAAGGATAGAAGATGCCCAAATGGAGCCTCAATTTCAGGCTGTGGCACTGGATAAATGCTTTGATAGTGCTCGGTCTTATCGGTACCGTACTGCTGAGAAAAACATTTCTGAGCTGGCGGACAAATTCGGAAATACTGATGCAGAAACTCTCCGGGATCGGCATCGACATCACTGCCGAACAGGCTAAGATGCTGGCCAAAGCTATCCGCGCACCGATGTGGGAGTGGCACATCATTCTCGGTTATGCACTCGCGGCACTCGTTCTCTGGCGGATACTGCTCTTCTTTACCCCAAGCGGAAAGCAGAACTACCAAAACCTCTCCGGGGAGACACTGCACAAAAAAATGGTCAAACTCGGCTACCTTGTCATCTATGCCGCACTGCTCTTCATGACCGTAAGCGGTCTGGCCATACACTTCCATGACACCATTGGCCTGACAAAAGAGACGGCACATGACATCAAAGAGGTGCATGAACTGGTCAACTATATACTGCTCTACTTCGTACCGCTTCACATTATCGGGGTCTTCATTGCGGAGAATCAGGAGGAGAAAGGCATACTTTCCGCTATGGTCAACGGCGGGAAACAATAGCACTTTTGCTATACTTCGTTCTAACTTTTCGGTGCATGGATATGCACCCTACGGATATTTTACTATTTTCAACGGATAACTATTATGATACAACTGACCAACCTCTCCAAAAGCTTCGGCGGCCAAACACTTTTCAAAAACCTCAACCTTAAAGTCACTGCGCATCAGAAGATCGGCCTGATCGGACGGAACGGGACGGGCAAATCAACCCTTTTCAAACTCATCCTGGGCGAAGAGAGTTATGACGAGGGGGAGATCAGCATCCCGAAGAACTACCGTATCGGTACACTGCGTCAGCACCTCAAGTTCACCAAACCCACCGTGGAAGAGGAGTGTGCACAGATACTCCCCGAAGATGAGCAGTACAATTTCTACAAGATAGAGAAGATCCTTTTCGGCCTGGGGTTTACGGCGGAAGATCTGCAAAAAGACCCTTTGAGTTTTTCGGGCGGCTATCAGATACGCATCAACCTGGCGAAACTGCTTGCGACCGAACCTAATATGCTGCTGCTGGATGAACCGACCAACTACCTTGACCTCCCTTCTCTGCGCTGGCTGAAACAGTTCATACGCGATTTCGACGGAGAGGTCATCCTCATCACACACGACCGCGAATTCATGGATGCCGTGACCACACACACCATGGGTATTCAGCGCAAGGGGCTTTTCATGGTCCAGGGCGGGACGAAAAAGTACTATGAGACACTCTCTTTGCAGGATGAGACCTACGAGAAGACACGCCTCAACCAGGAGAAGAAACGTAAAGAGCTCGAAGAGTTCATCGCCCGAAATAAAGCCAGAGCCTCCACGGCAGCTCTGGCACAGTCCAAGGTCAAAATACTCGAAAAAATGGAAGAGATGGATGTACTGGAAAGCGAGAACGATCTCTCTTTCCGTTTCAACTATAAAGAGACCCCCGCAAAAGTACTCTTCAGGGCTGAAGAACTCGGTTTTGGATACAAAGAGGACCAGCCGCTCTTCGAGCACCTTACTTTCGCACTCGAAAACGGCAGGACACTGGCAATTATCGGGAAGAACGGCCGCGGAAAATCAACCCTGCTCAACTACATCGCAGGAGAACTGCCCCGGCAGCAGGGTACGCTCTCCTTCCATCCTTCCACGACTATGGCGCATTTCGGCCAGACCAACATTGAACGGCTCAACACACAGCATAGCATCATTGACGAGATCGCTTCGGTGGACAAGAAGATCGGGATCGCCCAGGTGCGTGCTATCTGTGGGACCATGATGTTCTCAGGAGAACTGGCTGACAAGAAGATAGAGGTACTCTCAGGAGGAGAACGCAGCCGCGTCATGCTCGGGAAGATCATCGCCACACCGGCCAACCTGCTGCTGCTCGATGAGCCGACCAACCACCTCGATATGCAGTCCATTGACTCGCTCTGTGATGCCATCGACAGTTTTGAAGGCTCCACCATCATGGTCACCCACTCGGAGATGCTCCTGAGAAGGCTGGCCGATGCGCTTATTATCTTCCACAAAGGCGGTGCGGAGTATTTTGACGGCAGCTATGATGATTTTCTTGAAAAGATAGGCTGGGAAGAGGAAGAAGGTACGGTAAAACCCAAAAAACAAAAACCCAAACTCGACAAGAAAGAGCGGAAGAAACGCCGTACCGCTCTCATCGAAGAGAAAGCCAAAGAGGCCAAGCCTGCCAGAGAGGAGATAAAGTTCTGCGAAAAGCGGCTCGAAGTCCTTGAAGTCCTTGAAGAAGAACACAACAGCGCCCTCGAAGCCGCCTCAAGCAGCGGAGATAATGCTGTCATGGTAGAACATGCCAAAGCCGCTGCCCAGATTCAGGCGGAGATCGAAGAACTGTTTGAAAGGCTGGAGACTGCCACCGAAGCACTGGATGAGATCAATACAAAATATGATGCCATGCTTGAGGC
>JALSTF010000017.1 GCA_026983895.1 Sulfurovum sp. | reverse complement strand
AATACCATTATCGTGGCCGATTTCTACCGCAAATACCGTGAAAAAGACGGGCCTTTCGAGAGTGCGCTGGAGACGGTGCGTATCCGTTTCAGACCGGTCATGATGACCACTTTCGGTACCATCGCAGGGATGATCCCCATCGCACTGGAACAGGCGGTCGGTCTTGAGCGGCTCTCTCCGCTTGCCGACGTTGCCATCGGCGGTGTGATCGTCGGATCGTTCCTGACACTGGTCTACCTGCCGATGTTCGCCTACGGGTTCGACAGAGGCAAGAAGAAGCTCAAGTCTGCCGATGAAGTGCCTGAGGTACTCCCTTTGTAAAAGGGAATAGAAACCTGGGCTGTCGGTCATGATACAAATTCAACAAAGAAAGTAGAACTATGGACATGAAAGAATTTTTAACCTACGGAGAAACGGTGCCGGGATACGAAGTGCCCGTGCTTAACGAACGAGAAGCCCGTGCGGCGGCAGGGATACTCTTTGTCGGGGCATTTATCGGGCTGACAAACGGTGTGATGCTGGGTACGGCAAAATTCTCCGAATTTTTTGTGACCTTTTTTGCCATCGACTTTACGCTGCGCGTCATCCAGCCCCGTTATGCCCCCAGTTTGCTGCTTGGACGTTTTTTTGTGCGTAACCAGACACCGGAATATGTCGGCGCGGCACAAAAACGCTTTGCCTGGATGCTTGGGCTGTTCCTTGCCTGGCCGATGTTTTATTATCTGGTCATCGATTTCCAGCCCAACCCGATCAAAGTGCTGGTCTGTCTCATCTGTATGGCACTGCTCTTTTTCGAATCGGCCTTTTCCATCTGTCTGGGATGCAAGATCTTCAATATTGTCAAAAAAGAGAAAGCCACCCACTGCCCGGGAGGTATCTGTGAAATGAGAACGAAGGAGCCTGTCCAGACGTTTTCTCCGGCGCAAAAAATGATCCTGCTGCTCACTGTAACGCTAATGGCTTACGGTACTTATGCCTATTTCACCGAACTTCCTGACCGGACACCGTTCATGAAAAAGATGAAGACCATGATGATGAGCGATGACGCCCTCGAAAAGGCTGAATTCGAAAAAGCGCAGGCAGAGTTCGACAACGATGATGACTTCTGATCCGCTATCGGATGGTGTGTGCCGCAGTATGAAGAACGGGGAGATACTCAATGCAGGCCAGACAGACTCGCCGCTTTTTGAGGTTTTTTTGTATGGTGACAGGGTATTGACAGAAAAATTCTCAAAGCGCCTCAGCTGTGCACTCAAACATCTTCCCCTGCGCCTGAAACTGCATTATGTGCACGATACGGACAAGGCTGTAGAAGCGGGTATTGCGGCAGACCCGACATTGGTGCTCAACGGTAAGATATTTCTGGAGGGTCTGGTGCAGGCAGAAGAGATCACGGCAGCCTTCAAAAGCCTTTTGGCAGATAAAGAGGCAATACGATAGTTGCCTTTTTAACTCTCAAATGTGTCAAATGCCGCTTTGGCATTGCCCATCACGGCACTTGAGGTGGCATGTTTGACGATTTTGACCAAATAGGCCATCTCCTCTTTGCTCAAGCCCATTTTTTTAAGCATTCTGGTCTGCTCCTGCGTACACTCTTCGCTCCCGAGTGTGATGGAAACTGCCAAGGCGATCATCATCGATGTTTTGGGGTCGAACGGATTTTTTTCATCCTGGATGCTGAACTTTGAACTCATCGCCTGTTCGATGAGAAATCGCGGATCGATCGCTTTGGCGCTGTTCAGAGAGCTTGGGAGCGCTCCCATTTTTTCGATCATCATTGCTTCTACTTGTTCTGGTGTTGGTGCTTTCATGTCTATTCCTTGAATGTTTTGTTGATGTAAACCGGTCAGGTTATGGCAAACCGGTTCGTGCTGATAGTAATACCACTACGCTTTTTTATTTTTTAACACAATGGTTTCATAAAAAGGCTCGACCGGAAGATCGGTCAGATACGGGAAGAGCCCTGAAACACCCTTGCGAAAGCGTGGGTCCATGTGTGAATTCTCATGGTCATAGAGACTTTCCCATGTACCGTGAAAGAGGTATCGTCTGTATTTTCCGTCACTGAACGCACTTTGCAGGATCTCCGTCGTTACGGCTTTTCTGTAATGTGTGGTTTGATAGCTGCCGGGCATCCCTTTGGGAAATTTCGGATTGAAGTCCGCATCACCCTTTGCCGGACGGAACGTATTTTGGGCTACGGTCAACAGTGTCGTACTCTTTTTGTTGAATATCTCGGTGTTTTTGCTCTCTATGGTGACATGGTTGTTCACCGTTAAGTAGTCTTCCGACCGATGATCGACCTGATGGCTCAAAAATCTCTCTATCTCTTTTCTCTCTTTATAGATATGTTCTCTGTCTCCGGCTGCAACCGTGACGAAAACACCTTCAAAATACTTCATGCTTGCCGGAGCATGGGTTTTTATCTGCTTGGAGAACCATGCATTCACACCTGACTTTTGCATATCTTCATAACTTTTAAAGCGAACGAAGAGGGCATAGAAAAGAGGCATGCTCCCTTCTTTAGCTGCGTCAAAGTATGCCGTGTGCAGGACACCTTTGAGGTTGGAAGGGTAGTTCTTCACCATGGTGGAATCACCGATCATATTTTTGAGGGAGAGTGAGAGAAAGCCTTTCTTTTTGCTCAGCTCTTCGCTGTATTTTTCAACCCCGCGTATCATTTTCTCTTTGAGGGGCATACCTATATGGAATTCCATATACAAAGTCACCGGACCCTTCGGGATCTTCTCTCCTTTAGCCGGTGTCATCACTGAAGCACTGGCCAATCCCGGCAGGGTAGCCAATCCTGCTGCTACTGCAGCACTTTTTAAAAAATGGCGTCTTTCCATTTACAATCCTTTATGATGTATTTTACTTACTGTTTAGTAAGTATATAGCCTTATGGTTAATAGAATGTTAACTGTGATGTAGAATTATTGTGGATACTCTATTGAAATAGCTCTGGTATACTGTTTTTAAAGTATTCCTGTTTCTTTATTTTCAGATACAGAATGTGAAACAACCTTTTTATCTTCTATCTTCAGTATCCGGTCGCAAAGCGGCAGCATCGCTTCATCGTGTGTGACCATAATGACAGCGACATCCTGGTCGACAGCGATCTTTTTGAGCATTTTTACCACATCGACTGAACGTTTGATGTCGAGTGCCGCCGTGGGTTCGTCGGCAAGGATGATCTGCGGTCTGTTCGCCAGTGCCCTGGCGATGGCAGCTCTCTGGTTCTGTCCGCCTGAAAGAGAAGAAGGCATCGATTTTGCTTTGTCCTCAATATCAAAATAACGTAAAAGCGCTATGGCATTCTTTTCACTTTCCTCTTTTGAAATACCATTGGTCTGAGGTACGAGCGTGATATTGTCCAGGATAGTTAAAAAAGGAATAAGATAGTGCGCTTGAAAAATAAACCCTATTTTCTCCCGTCTTATCTTCCGTGTCTCTTTGGTGAGCCACCGGTTCTCATACACCTTTTCATCTCCCAGCCAAATACTGCCCGAAGTCGGTTCCAGCACGCACCCTATCATCATAAGCAGCGTGGTTTTCCCCGCACCGCTTGGCGCAATGAGTGCGACAAGTTCACCTTTGTTCACCTGAAACGAGGCACCGTTGATCACCTCGACCATGCTGTCGCCTTTCCCAAAAGTCTTTACAAGGTTTTCCGCTTTTATTGCTTGTCTGTTTTCCATGTTATCCGCCTATCGCTTCGGAAGGGTCTGCCGAGATCACTTTTTTGACCCCGACCAGAGAGGCAAGCAGTGAAGCGATGATCACGACAAAAAAGAGGATCCACGCATCGGGAATTTCGAGTACCACCCGTTTGGGGAACTTCGCATAGATGAGATGCGCAAAAATGTTGGCGGATATAAACGCCAAAAAGCCCATGAGCAGTGTCTCCTGCATGATCATTTTGATGATCATACCGTTGGGGATACCTATAAGTTTCATAATGGCGATCTCTTTGATCTTTTCGAGCGTCATCGTATAGATGATCAGTGCGATGATGATGGTAGAGACGATTACCAGGATCACGGTGAACATCCCTATCTGCTTGGATGCCATCTTGATGAGGTTTTTGGTCAAAATGGTTTTTTCTTCTTCTGCGGTATAGACACTCTTGTATTTGAAACGTCTGATCTTCTCGGCTACCTCATTGACGGAGTACCCGCTTCTGACAGTGGCGACCACGGCATTGACCATATGGGAATTCAGTGTTTTTATACCTCTTGCCCTGTCCGCTCTGATACGGGTGTTGGCATAGAGGAACTGCAACTCCTGTGCATCTTTCAAACTGACATACACCAGAGGATCGCCACCGGAGGAAACGGTACCGTGTGTGACACCTACTACCTTGTAGTCGTCACGTCCCAAATGCAGCGTGTCGCCGACATGAAAACCCGTTTTGTCTGTGACGACCATTTCATAATGGTCACGCTCCAAGCCTCTGCCTGCGATGATCTTTTTCGGGTTGATCGGATCGATGGCACCGTAAGGGTCGAAACCGACGGCAAACACCCGCACCGGGCCCGCTTTGGAAGGAAGCTGGAGGTTTTGGAATGTGATCCCCTCGGCTTTTTTGACACCCTCTATGATGCCAATGCTGTTTTTTAGGTCTTCGTGTACCCGCGAAGCTTCGGCAAAAGGGCCCAGCGTATCTTTCTGAACAACCCATAGATCGACCTTGAGGTCGTCAAGCAATACCTGTGCATCGATGATCATCCCCCGGTACACACCGATCATGATGAGTACAATGCCCAGGAGCATCCCTACACCCATGGCGGTAACAATGAATTTACCCAGTGTGTGCTGAATATCTTTTTGGGCAAGATTGATCATCAGTGTACGCTCGATCCCTCTGTGAGGGGTTTGTTCTTTGAAGACTCAAGTAAAACAGTCTCTCCTTCTTTGATGCCGGAAACGGCTACTTCATCGTGTCCTCGTCCCAGTATCTGCAACGGAACGAAGTGTGCCTTACCGGACATTTGCGTCCAGACACCGCTTTTGCCTTTATAGAAAAACAAAGCCCAAGAGGGCAGCGTGACAACATCGTGGAAGGTTTGGGAAGCGATGGTCACTTCGGCTTGTTCGTTGATGTAGAAAGGCATGGGCAGGGTATCGAAAGCGACATCTACTTCTCTCTCCTGCGTCACGGCATCACTTTGCGGTACGATCCGTTTGACCGTGCCGCCAAAGCGTTTTTCATGTTGTGAACGCAGTTTTATCGTCGCTTTCTGACCCACTTTGACGCTGCCGCTGATCGTTTCGTCGATA
>JALSTF010000016.1 GCA_026983895.1 Sulfurovum sp. | reverse complement strand
CCTAAGGGGAGAAAATTGTAAAGCCCGCTTCCGCCGACGGACTGTATAAAGCCGCCCCGGATCAGGAATATATGGCTTGCAAGCGTTGCATCATTGGGTGTTTCTTTGGTTGTCGGGATCAATAATTTTGAATATCTCACGCATTATATCCTTTGGTGTGGTGATCGTTCTTGTAAAGCTGGGGGTCAATATGTTCTGTATCGATATTGAACATTTTCTTGACCGCCTCTATGCAGTTGGCATTCTTCTGTTCACTCGATGAGTGCCTGAGATTCTGTGTCGGGTCATGTAGAAAACGGTTGAACATCTGCTCAGCCATCTTGCGCATATTGGATGTGTACTCCGAAGGGACAAAACCTTTTTTCACTGCACGGGACAGCTCTTTGTCTATCGCTTCGGCAACATGTTCTCTCATCTGTTTGATGACCGGTTCGATGGAAAGTGCCCTGAGCCAACCATAGAACTCTTCTGTATACTGCTGTACGATCTCTGTAGCCCTGATCGCCTGTTCTTCACGCAATGCATGGTTGTCATTGGAAATAGTACGCAGATCATCTATACGGAACAGTTCCAGTTTCTCCAGCTCCATCTCTTCGATATCACGGGGGATCGCCATATCAAACCAGTGTCTCGGGAGTGTCTCGTTCTCTATCATCGTTTTTGTAATGACCGGGTCGGCTGAAGAGGTTGCAGAGAAAAGAAGCCTGTACCGGTTCAGATATTTGGGAAGGTTTTCCATCGTATCGGCCTTGACATTTTCTCCCAGTTCATCCGCAACAGCCTCTACTTTGGAAAGGTCACGTCCTATCAGCACCACATCACACCCTATCCGAAGCAAATGTTTTGCCGCCAGGACACCCATGTCCCCTGCACCAACGACAATACCTTTCATCCCCTGGATGTTCTCACCAAGGATCTTGTGTGCCTGTGCCACGGCGACAGAAGCGATCGAAATAGGTTTGGAAGAAATGTCGGTTGCATTGCGTACTTCCGCCGCACATTTCACCGCATAGGAGATCACACGGTTGAGTCTTCGCCCTGCCGTACCGTTGGCAAAAGAGAACCGGAATGCTTCTTTGACCTGGCCTGTGATCTGTGATTCTCCGATGACCAGTGAATCAAGAGAAGAAACGACTGAAAAGATATGTTCGATAGCCTCTTCGTCATCATAGCGCTTGGCAGATGTTTTCAAATCATAGAAGTTCACATCACTGCTCTGGCTCATCAGACCCAATACTGCATGGTAACTGGAAAAGTTGTCCCGTGTTGCAAGAACGATCTCGACACGGTTGCAGGTAGAGACCACAAAGGCTTCATGTACGAACTCAAAACCTACCAGCTGGTCGAGAAAGGTCCTTTTCATTTCATCATTGGCAAAAGCCAGACGCTCCCGCATGGACTGTTCACAATTCTTGTGCGAAAAGCTGATCACCTGATAATACATTAGAAGTCCCTCTCTATCATTTCAAGCGCTATATCCGAAAGCGATGTCTCTCCATGGCTGTTCATCAATTCGACCGCTTCTTCTATGAGTTCTTTTGCCTGTGCATAGCATTTCAGCAAAATCTGTTTCTCTTCCATGTGTACTTTGATCCAGTTCTGAGCATCAGTGTCAAGCACCCTGCCATGGAGTGAAGCAAGTCTTTCTTTCCCTGCTGTATCCAAAACGTCATACAGGTAAATGTACGGAAGTGTCGTTTTTCCTTCCACAAAATCATGCAATGCAGGTTTGCCCAGAGTCACAGCATCAGAGGTGATATCGAGCATATCATCGATCATCTGGAAAGCCAGACCCAAATTTCTTCCATAGGTCATATAGGGTTCTTTGGGCTTCCCCGCCAACACTGCTGCTGCACCGGCACTCGCTTCAATAAGTGATGCTGTTTTCTGGTAGATCATTTCAAGATAGATCTCTTTATCCGTATTGAAGCGCCTGGAAAGAGAGACATCTTTAAGTTCTCCGAGACTCAACTGCGTCACGGCATTGGAAACGATCTTCGCTACCTCAGCGGAAATATTGTTCAATTCAAAGAAACCTTTGGAATAAAGAATATCTCCGAGCATGATCGCGGTCTTGTTCCCGTAAAGCGCATTGAGCGAAGGCTGGGAGCGTCTGGTATCGGCATCATCCAGTACATCGTCATGCAGCAGGCTTGCCGCATGGATCATCTCTACGATCGCAGCGGTCTTCACTGCAGACAGAGAGGTACCTGCGATCTTCAGTATGAGTTTTGCACGAAGTCGTTTTCCATGAGGCAGTTTGGCATAGAGCGAAATGACCTCTTTGTCATTCAACGCAGTGACGAATTGCTCTATTTTTCTTTCTACGGCACTTAGCATCTTTCTATCCTATTCACACTGAGTGACAATATTGCCTACGAGTTCAATAAAAAGAGAATTGACCCTGTCATCTATCTCTTTGTCTATGATGGTACTCTTGATGAGCTTTTCATGCTCTTCTTCCAAGCCTCTCTCTTCAAGCATTTTTTCAGCCACGGCAAAACGTCTGAACATCTTTTCCAGTTCCATTTCCACAATGTTCTGATTTGCCGTTTTTGCAATTGAGAAGTAATTGGACTTCGGGGTTCCTACAAATGCGTCATCATCATCAAATATATTCATTTTTTTATCCTGTATATGTATTATGGATTCATTTAAAATCCAATAATTATAGCCAAAAATTGTTAATCTATATGATGTTTATGGGAAAGGAAGAAAAAGAAGAAGCGATAAACAAGGGAGGTCATATCTAAAAACAAGGAAAAAATATGAAAAAAACCGCTTCTTCTTTGGTAATGATCGCGATCATTAAGAGCACACAAGAAAATCTATCATCTTAAACAAGGAGTAAAACAAAAACTCTTATAATCGTTTCAGAAAGATCATCTCTTTCTTAAATTGTATTGTAACACCTTGATATAAATGATTAGGCAACGGATGATTAACAAATAAATAATGGTTTAGGCAGGAGAATCGCCAACTTTATAGATCACGGCATACATTAAAGGAACATAATAGAGGTTCAGTACCGTTGCCCAGGCGATACCGAATCCCAGGGAGATCGCCATCGGCTGGATGATGAGTGCCTGCCCGCTGGCGAAAAAGATCATGCTTGAGAGTCCGAGTACTGTCGTTACGGAGGTAAGCAGGATGGGACGGAGCCTGTGTCCGGCTTTTTGCATCATCTCATCCTGGTCTTTCGAGCCTTTGATGAAAGAGAGCATGATGAGCCCGTCATTGACCACCACACCGGAGAGGCCGATGAGCCCCATGATCCCCGGCATCGTCATATTGATCCCCATGATGTACGTACCGACAAGCGCTCCCACAATGGAAAGCGGAATGGTAGAAATGATGATGAGCGGCAGTACCAGAGAGTTGAACATCCAGACCAGGGAGATGAAAATGAGGAAGATCGCGATCAGTGCCGCCTGTGACATTTCCCGTTTCATCTGGCGGTTCTCTTTTTCTTCCCCCTTGACGATCACTTTGATCCCCTCTTTTTCAAACTGTGCAAGCAGCGGTTTAATCTCTGCCATCACTTCGGTAGCAAGTATCGTTTTGCTCTCCACGCGGGCAGTGACCGTACGTACTCTGTCACCGTCTTCTTTGAATATCTTGACATAGGACTTTTTATAGTTGAAATCACAAATATCCTCCAGACGTACCACTTTCGTTCCGTCCGGCGTAGTAAGTCTGACCGAAGCGATATCGAGTGTTTCGTCTTTTTTCGGATCTTCGATACGCAGGCGTATCAACCCTTTGCTGTCGAAAAGCTTGCCGTATTCGCCTTTGAGAAAAGTTCCTTTGAGTACAGAGGTCAAATAGCTTTCGTTAAAACCGAGCATCTGGCCGTATTCATTGACACGAAGCTTCAACTCCCTGACCCCTTCGGTAGCATTGTCGCCGACATCGTACACACCCTTGATGCTTTTAAGCTTCTTTTCCAGACGGGCAATGGCGTCGAGCTGTTTCTTTTCGTCGAAGGTATTGAGCCCTATTTCTATATCATGCCCCACGATACTTGTCTGGGGTACGAAAAGATTGAGCTCCGTAAAACGCTTCGTTCCTCCCGGAAGCGTCTCTTTCTTCAGTGGAGCAACGATCTTCTCCTGTGTCTCTTTGGCGATCTCCTGTGCCTTTTTCTTACGTATCATATCGCTGCCGTCGTATTCAAGCGATAAAATAGGATTGATATACTTGTCAAAGAAATTTTCCGGTGCCTTTTCATGCAGGTTGATGAAAATGTGGAAAAGGTTCTTCCCTGTTTCAAAACTCTGGTCTGCACTGAAGCGTATGCCGACGATGGACGTGATGGAAGAGACTTCGTCCTTGCCGTAAAAGGCAAGCAGCTTTTTCTCTATTTCACTCATAGCCTTCTCAGTATCTTCCAGTTTCGAATTGACATCAACCTTGCCGTTGAGATAGATCTGTGTCGTGTCAAATTCAGGGAAGAACTGAAATTTCGTCAAGGCCATCATCCCGGCAGTTGAGAGAAAGATGAAAGCGACCAGGAGAAAGAGTGAACGTTTTTTGCGTCTTAAAAGCCTTCCCAGCAGTGCCTCATACCAGAGATCCAGCTTCTGCCAAAGGGCACTGCGGTTATGTTCTTTATCTAAACCGGAAAAAGTGAAAAACTCTTTGGAATGCAGAGGAAGGAAATAGAAGGCTTCAAAAAGAGAGGAGAGCAGCAGAATAGAGATCATGACCGGCAATACCCGCATGAACATCCCCATCTCTCCGCTGAGGATCAGCAGCGGCAAAAAGGCGAAAACAGTGGTCAATGTCGCTGTCAATACGGCAGGGAACATTTCCAAAGATCCGTCGATCGCCGCATCTCTGGGTGATTTTCCCATTTCCATATGCCTGTAAATATTTTCCGCAACGACAATCGCTTCGTCCACCAGCATCCCCAGGGCGATGAGCGCACCCAGGAGTGTAAGCATATTGAGAGAGTACCCGATCATATCCGCAAAGATCAGCGTGACCATGAACGAGGTCGGGATGCCGATGGCAACGACCAGTGCGATACGGTAATTGACGCTCAAAAGCAATGCCAGAAAGACCAGAATAAGCCCGAAAAGAATGTTGGAGGAAACCAGATTCAAACGGTTCTTGATCCAGACAGAGGTATCGGTATAGGCTTCGAAGGTCACATCTTTGTAGGACTTCTGTACCTCTTTCAGCATCTGCTTGATCTCTCTGCTCAAGGCGATGGCGTTGCCTTTTTTGGTCTTGTTGATGTTGATGGAGATATTGCGTACGCCGTTGAAATGCGACAGCTCCCTGCTCTC
>JALSTF010000015.1 GCA_026983895.1 Sulfurovum sp. | reverse complement strand
AGTGCGCAAATCGTTCAGACGGGTACTGCGAAGCGGAAAATTCACGGTGACTTTCGACCATGCATTCTCTGACGTGATAAAACACTGTGCTACGGTTTACCGTGAAGGGCAGCAGAGTTCCTGGATCGTACCCGAAATGCAGGAAGCGTACATTCGGCTGCATGAGGAGGGGTATGCCCACAGCGTGGAGGTTTACAAAGAGGGAAAGCTTGCCGGAGGGCTCTACGGCCTTGCGATGGGAAAGGTTTTTTTCGGAGAGTCTATGTTCTCTCTGGTGTCGGATGCTTCAAAGGTCGCCTTCAAAGCACTAAGTGATGTTTTAGGCGCTAAAGGCTATGATTTTATAGACTGCCAGATGGAAACGGAACATATGGTCGGACTGGGTGCGGAAGTGGTGGATCGGGAGGATTATCTCGATGCATTGGAAAATGCACTTGGAAAGCCCAGTGATCTGGGAAGCTGGCAGGATTTCAGATGGAGTTATCCATACAAGGAAAAGGAATGGTAGACAGAGAATTGAAATTCTCATTATGGCTTGATTTTGTGGAGAGAGACTATCTCAGAAATGAATTTTCGGAGCTGATCGGGAAAGGCATTATCAACGGGGCGACGAGCAACCCTTCTATTTTTGCTGCTGCGATCACGAATTCGCCGGCATACAGGGAACAGCTTGCCTCTTTGGAGGGCAAAAGCGCAAAAGAGAAGTACGAAGCGCTTGCGATCGAAGATATCCGTACTGCTGCACAGAAGCTCAGACCGGAATATGACAGAGGGAATGACGGCTACATTTCCATTGAAGTGGATCCTTTCCTCTCCAACGATACAGAAGGGACCATCGAAGAGGGGAAAAGACTTTTCCTTGCGATAGGCGAGCCCAATGTGATGGTGAAAGTACCCGCGACCAATGCGGGGTACGAAGCGATGAAAGAACTGCTATCCATGGGGATCTCGGTCAATGCTACACTGATCTTCTCTCCCGAGCAGGCAAAACGCTGCCTGAAGGCGATGACGGCAGGGCTGCACAGCTATGAAGTCATAGGGGGCGGAAAGGTCAATGCCGTCATTTCCGTATTTGTCAGCCGTTTTGACCGGCTGCTTGATGCCGATCTTGCAGCGGAAGGTATGGAGGTCGCGAAGACAGGTATCTATAATGCGGCGAAGATCTACAATATCATCGAAAAGAACCATACCCCGAGTATCCGCACCCTTTTTGCAAGTACGGGGGTCAAGGGAGACAACCTTCCTGCGGACTACTATATCCGTGAACTGCTTGCCCCGCATTCTGTCAATACCGCACCCCTGGCGACCATAGAAGCCTATATCGCCAAGAAACCGACACCGCCGAAACTGCCGCTTGAAGAGCGTGAGATCAACGGATATTTCACCAAACTGAAAGATTGCGGTTTTGATATGGAGGCAGTGTATGAATCTCTGCTGAAAGACGGGCTGGAAGCTTTTGAAAAAGCATTCAGCGATATGTTGGAAAGTATCGCATAAAATGAAACGGAGAGAAGCATAATGGAAGAGAAGCTCAAACTTTATCTGAGAACACTGATCAGCAACGAGGGAAGTGACCTTCATATCAAATCTGCTTCACAGGTCCGCGTACGTATTCATGGTGTGATGAAACTTCTGGGGAAAGATACGCTGACACCGGACATGGTCGACACGCTGGTCCGCGAGATCACGAATCAGGAGCAGTATGAAAAGCTGGTGAACGACCGGACGCTGGATTTCAGTTACAGACTGGGGGAAGAGCATCGTTTTCGTGTGAATGTCTTTTATCAGATGGATGGATTGAGTGCGGTTTTCCGTCTTATCCCGGTAAAGATACTTTCCATAGATGAACTCAAACTTCCTTCCGTGATCAAAACGTTCACCGAGATACAGCGCGGGCTGGTCCTGGTCACAGGGGTCACGGGTTCGGGAAAATCAACGACACTGGCCGCGATCATCGACAAGATAAACAATGAGACGAAGAAACATATCATCACCATTGAAGACCCGATAGAATTCGTACATAAAGACAAAGGATGTCTGATCAATCAGCGGAGTGTAGGGCAGGATACGCACTCCTTCTCGGATGCGCTCAGGGCGGCACTCAGGGAAGACCCGGATATTATTCTGGTAGGGGAGATGCGGGATCTTGAGACCATCGACATCGCTTTGCATGCAGCCAATACCGGACACCTTGTTTTCTCTACGCTGCATACGCTTGATGCCAAAGAGACCATCGACAGGATCGTCGGTATGTTCAGCAATGAAGAACAGAACCGTATCCGTATGTCCCTGGCATCGGTACTTGAAGGGGTCATTTCACAGAGGCTGATCCCTACCAAGCGCGGCGGAAGGATCGCAGGGATAGAGATTTTGAAGAAAACAGCCAGGATCGAGCAGCTTATCGCAGAGAACAGGGACAGCGAGATCCCCGATGCCCTTTTTGACGGTAAAGAGATCTACGGGACGCAGACCTTTGACCAGGCACTGCTTGACCTCATTAGAAAAGGGGAGATCAGCCATGAAGTGGCCCTGGAATATGCTTCGAACCCCGCAGACCTGAAACTGAAGCTGCAGGGAGTAGGCAGGGGTGCGCTTGTGGATGATCACGCAGAGAGTGACAAAGACGATGTTTTTGAATTCAAAGATGAGGAAGCATAGTTTAAAAATATTTCGATATAATCCGCTTCTATTTTAATTTAAGGACAACAATATGTTAGAAGGTATCGTTAGAGAGAGTATCGGAAAGACTACTGCAAAGAAGCTTAGAAGAGATGGTTATCTGACTGCAAACCTTTACGCGAACGGCGTAGAGAATATCCAGGCTGCGTTCAAACGCGGTGAATTCATGAGAGCAGTCAGAAATAAGGATAACCTTGCTTTTCCTGTAAAGGTCGGAGACAAAGAACTGAACGTTGTGATCCAGGAGTATCAACTGCACCCGGTTCACGGTGAAGTAGTGCATGTAGACCTCAGGATCACTGTACCGGGACAGGTCACAGATTTTCTTGTACCGGTAGTGACACACGGAACACCGGTCGGCCTCAAGAACAAAGGGGTACTTGTTATGTCAAAAAGAAGAGTGAAGGTAAGAGGGGCTATTGAAAATATGCCTGCAAAATTCGACCTCGATGTCGAGCCGCTTAACAGAGATGACTCTATCCTGATCAGAGATATCGAAGTGCCGGCAGAGTGCAGAATGATGGACAGACCGGACGTTGCTGTTTGCGGTGTGATCAAGTCCAAGTAATGAAAGCATCGTCGTGACACTCTTCGTAGGTCTGGGGAATCCGGGATCACAATACGAAGAGACACGGCACAATATCGGCTTTAGGGTCATCGACAGGCTTGTCGATGACCTTGGAGCCAGAAATATCTCCAAAAATGCCTTTGAGGGCGAACTCTACCGTGTTGCGAACACACTTTTTTTAAAACCCACTACTTTTATGAACCTTTCGGGCAGATCGGTAGCAACTGTGAAGCGCTTCTTCAAGATAGAACTTGATGATATCATCGTGGTACATGACGATATAGACCTGCCATTTGGTGCAGTGCGTTTTAAAAAAGGCGGAGGACACGGAGGACATAACGGACTGCGTTCTCTTGATGCAGAGATAGGCAAAGAGTATATCCGTGTACGTGTGGGTGTAGGCAAACCGGAACATAAATCACAGGTGGCAGATTATGTCCTGCATGACTTCAGTGCAGAAGAGAGTCCCTACCTGAAAGGACTTGTCGAGCATGTGGCAAAAGCATGCAAAGCATTGCTGCATGAAACATTGATCGAAGTAAAATCCAAATACAGCCTCAAGTCAATAGAGGGACTGGAAGGATGAACCCCTTCTATCCCTCTTTGCATTTTAGATACCTGGCCAGACATTATCTCAAAAATCTTCTGGCAATCCTGTTCGGCCTCTCTTTCGCTTTTGCGTCCATCGACTATTTTCAGCATATACAAATGCTGAATGTCTCGTCGAACTACAAGATACTCTATATCTACTACATGTGGCAGGAAGCTCTGGGGATGCTCTACCCTCTGGCGATCGTTTTTGCCGTGATCATGACCAAACTCTCTTTTGTACGGCAGAACACCATGGGAGCGCTGCATGCTTTTGGCTATACGAAAAGGCGCCTTCTTTTTCCTCTTTTTGTCGTGGCGTCACTGACCTACGCACTGTTTCTTTATCTTCACACTACGGAATTCTCTTATGCCAAAGACAAAGCACATGTACTGCTGACAAATCAGATACATGCCTATGATGTCAATGATGTCTTTTTCAAATACAATGATACGTTCGTCTATATCAAGAAACTCGACCCTGTAAAGAAAAAGATCCATGGGATCACGATCTTCAAGGTCGCAGGAGACCAGGTGCGCTATACGATCAGTGCACCGACAGCCGTATTTAACGCAGATGAGTGGATCGCACAGGATGCGACGGTAAAAACACATATTTACAAAAAGGGCGAACTGATCCGCTACAGTGTGGACAGAAAGGAACGCATAGCAACGCTGCACGGATACAAACCCAAGATCATTGAATCCCTGTATGAAGGAAAAGCATTGAATGTCATCGATGCCTACCATACATGGAAACTGCTGCAGACACAGAACCTGAATTCAGACAAGATACGCGCTTCCATCTATGACAAGGTCATCATACCTCTGTTCGCACTTGCCATGGTGGTCATTCTTTTCTTCAAACTGCCATTTCATGCCAGGATGATGAATTTCGGTATGGTACTTGCACTGTCATTAGGTGCGACATTCCTTGTCTGGGGGATCCTTTTCGGCCTTGCACAGATTGGATCGAACGGGGTACTGGTACCCGAGTTGACCGCTATCGTACCGATCATACTTTTATGGATCTACGCGATCTATCTCTTCTATACCGATGAACGAAAGAGCAGTTGAAAGAGCGCTGCAGAAGTAGTTTGCTTCTGCCGATAACTCCCTCTTAGCGATTTTTGGATAAAATCAGCTCAAAATAGCAGTTCGATCCAAAGGATGCAGGGATTATCGTTCATTTTGGCAATCCTATGGCATGATTTGGATTCAAATGTAGGAAAAGAGAAACATGAAAATAGATTATAAAGCTCTGGCAAAAAAATACGGCACACCGCTCTATATGTATGATTTTGATTACATCACGGACCGTTACAGTACACTCAAAGAAGCTTTTGCAGGAAAAAAATCGCTGATCAACTATGCTGTCAAAGCGAATTCGAACCTTTCGGTCATCGCCCATCTGGCGAAACTCGGTGCCGGTGCGGACTGTGTGAGCATCGGTGAAGTGAAACGTGCTTTGGATGCCGGTGTGGACAAGTACAAG
>JALSTF010000014.1 GCA_026983895.1 Sulfurovum sp. | reverse complement strand
CGCCCCTCGCCGTTCTGTGCCAGCGCCGGATTTTCCCAGCGCAGATAGCTGCGTGTCTCGGTCACCTTGCCGTCAACCAGAAAATCCTTCAGGTTCTTGACATCACCGGTGACACCGTTGTGATGGCTGTGTGAAGCAGCGAGGTAGTCCGGGTTCTGCTTGCCTTTGGAGTAGTCGATCTTGACATGGCAGCCGTAGCACTGCGGTGCCCAGGTGGCATGGCAGGTATAGCACTCAAGCCGGTCAGTATGGGCTTTGATCTGATCCATCGCCACCAATCCCTCTTTAGAGATCCTGCCCTCTTTCTTCAGGCCTTTGAGCGGTGTCAGCGTGATATCTTTGCCTGAAGCCAGATGCATGACAACCTTGTCCCCTTTGCGCACCGCCTTGACAAGTGGATTGCCCCGGGCAGAAAGCAGAAATCCGTCCCCTTTGTCCTTGGGGATGCTTCCCTGTTTGAGGTATTTTGCCAGTGTTTTGGTCGTGCCTCTTGCCTTGCCCGTCTTGGGCTTTGTTTTGAATTCATCCGAATAGCCCAGCGGCAGTTCCCAGGGGTATTTGTCGGTCGTTCCGTGACAATCCTGACACTCTATCTCCACTGCACCAAGGTTCGCTCCGGTGATGAAACCGTCACCGTGGTGGTCAACAGAAGTATGGCAGTCCTGACAGAGCATCCCTTTGGAGTAGTGGATATCCTCCTGCAGGTGCAGATAGCGTTTGGTATGGAGCTTGGGCTGGCCGTTGCCTTCACTGTCGAAAGTGGCCTGATAGTTGGTCTCCATCAGACCCTGGTAACTCACACCGATACGTTTTCCCCGGTTGTGACAGGTCGTACAGGTCTCTACCGGAATACCGCTGTAGGTGGTGTCATGTACCTTCACTTTGACTTTGCGGGAAGATTGAATGGCATGTACGAGCAGGTGGCCATGCTCTTTCTTGTCAATGCTGGGATCCTTGCCTTCATACAAGCCTTCATTGGAGTAGGGAATGTGACAGGAGGAACAGCCGATACCGCGATAGTCCCCTCTTCTTTTTCTTCCTTTCCCGCCGGTATGACAGCGCAGGCACTCCTGGCGCAGGTACGTGTACACCGAGAGTGTAGGGTCCTTCTCTATCTCGTCAGCGGTGGGTGCCTTTGGGATCTCGTGCATTTTTTTGGGAAAGCCCTGCGGCTCCTCCTTAGCCAGTTTTTTCATATAGTTTCGATAGACATCTGTCCCTATACGCTTATGGATATTCTTGCCGTCAAAGTTGCTTGCCGTATGCGCATAGCCCTCTTTGGCCCCGAAACCCCACATGGCCCCGTGGATCTTCCCTCCTTCGGTGTTCATCAGGCTGTTCCACTGCGAAGCGACCTGTTTGGGGTGGCACATCCCGCAGGTATGCTCGTTGATCCAGGGACTCCCGGGAGAAGGGTAGAAGGCTTTTGGCCCTTTGTGCGTCTTGAAATACGGCAGGGTACCGCTATGTGCAAGGTCCTTGTCGGAAGAGGCAGGGTTCCCCCCGTGACAAACGATACAGTCATTGCCTTTTGCTCCGGCCTGCTCAGCTTTTTCCAATATTTTTTGCATCATTTTGGAATCTAATGCCCGAATATGCTCGATGCCCTTATGGCATTTCATGCAACTGTTCCCTGCATCTGCCGCCAGTACCACGACCAGTAAAGCCATTAAGAGTGCTGTCTTTTTCATTTCCTGTGATCCTTCGCTATAAAGCACGATTATAGCCAAATTCATTTGAGATTTACACGATTATGCTATAATCAACGCTATATCATTTGAGGGAAACAACCATATGAAGAGACTGATACTACTTGGGTTATTCGTACTATTGACCTTTAGCCAGGCAAAAATGCTGGACGGTGTCGCACTTACGGTCAACGGAGAAGCCATTACTACATCGGAAATTGCCAAAATACAGCGGAAAACAGGCATGTCCAGACAGCAGGCGATCGATCTTCTTGTCCAGGACAGACTGCAGAAGGTTGCCATGAAGAACATCAAGATCTCGGAAGAGACCATTGATGCAAAGATCGCACAGATCGCGAATCTCAACAATATCAGTATCCCCAAAATGCAAAAACTGCTCAAACAGCAGGGAACAAGCTGGAGCAAATACAGGGAGTCGATCCGCCAGGCTATGAAAAAAGAACGTTTTTTCAAGGAAAAAGTAGCCAGGACCATACTGCCTCCAAATGAAGACCAGCTCAAACGCTATTATCAGGCGCACCAAGAGATGTTCATGATGCCGACTTCCCTGGATCTCACCGAATACTCAAGCACTTCCGAAAAAGCGATCCAAAACTTTCTTCGTACCCACAGCACTAAGGGCATCCGCAGCCGTTCCGAGACAAAGAAAACACAAGGGATGAATCCGGCAATGCTCTCTATGCTGCTCTCTACCCCCGATGGCGGTTTTACCCGGCCGCTGAATGCTGGAGACCGCTGGGTCGTTTACAAAGTCAAAAGCAAGAACGGAAGAAAACTGCTCTCTTTCGACGAAGCGAGAAATGCTGTGGCAGGACGATGGAGACAGGAACAGCAGGCAGAAGCCCTGAAAGACTATTTCTCCAAAATGAAAACAGAAGCGAACATACAGGTTATCAGAAAATAGGGTACAACACCCTATCTCCACAAAGGAATACACATGGGATTGAAACCGGATACATGGATACGAGAAAAATCACTGAATGAAGCAATGATCAGCCCTTTTTGCGAGGGTCTGATCGGGGAAGGTGTCGTCAGTTACGGACTGAGCTCCTACGGATATGATATCCGCGTAAGCGATGAGTTCAAGATCTTCACCAACATCAATGCCGAAGTGGTGGACCCCAAAGATTTCAACCATAACAATGTTGTTGATTTCAAAGGGGATGTCTGCATCGTGCCTCCCAACTCATTTGCCCTCGCACGGACTATCGAGTATTTCAAAATGCCCAGTGACACACTGGCGATCTGTCTGGGGAAAAGCACGTATGCCCGCTGCGGGATCATCGTGAACGTCACCCCCTTTGAGCCAGGGTTCGAAGGGCATATCACCATTGAGATATCCAATACCACACCGCTCCCTGCAAAGATCTATGCCAATGAAGGCATCGCACAGGTACTGTTCCTGCAGGGTGATGAGCCGTGCGAGACAACATACCGCGACAGAAAAGGCAAATACCAAAGTCAGACCGGTATCACACTTCCCCGTATTTTAAAACAAACATAATATAATAGCATAAAAAAAGGTTATTATATTCATGCGATCACTTCTTATTTCGCTGTTGCTTTCACTCTCGCTTGTTGCGGGAGACTCGCTACAGTCCGTGCCTTCAACAGCCTCTGTATCCACACTTAATAAACAGCAGTCCCCCAAAGATTACTCATTCGGCGACAGCATCTACCACTCTATCATGGAACCCGCAGATTCTGAAGCGAAACTGATAGACAGAGTCCTCTACACCAACCTTGCAGGCGCCGCGCTTGTCACGGTCTGGGGTGTCGCTTTCTGGGATTACTTCAGTACGGCTCCGAGTTTGGGGCATGAAGGCTGGTTCCAAAAAGACACCAAATACGGAGGAGCGGACAAATTCGGGCATATGTACTCCACCTATCTCTGGTCATTGGGCTTCTCTTCGCTGTATGAATACTGGGGCATGGATACAGATCGTTCTTCCATCTACGGTCCTCTTTCCGCCTGGTCTTTCCAGTTCCTGATGGAACTGGGAGATTCTTTCAGTACCTCACAGGGATTTTCCTATGAAGATGTCGTTGCCAATACGGTCGGCGCACTTTTCTATTATGCCAGAGAGAAGTATCCGGAGCTGAAGAAAAAAATGGACCTGAGACTTGAATATCTTCCTGATTTTCAGGGGAGCGGAGATGTTTTTACACAATACAATTCCATGAAATATCTTTTTGCCCTGAAGTTCAACGGATTTGACAGCATGAAGGATACTTTCCTGAAATACGGAGAGATAGAACTGGGGTACTATACAAGAGGTTACCAGGATCATGACAACTATCTCCCAGGTGCCCAGGAGCGCGATATATTCGTAGGCATAGGTATCAATGTCTCACAGGTACTTGCTTCCTGGGGATGGACCAAGACAGCGAAAGTCTTCAACTACTATCAAATGCCCTATACGTATGTGCCTTTCAGTTACGACTTCAATTCCGAGAGCTATTTCAAACCCTATGCAAGGCCCTACCATGGCTACACCCGGTAAACGATTCCTTTCGAGTTCCGGAAAAAGTGGATAAACAAGTAGCCTTTTATCCTCTTTTGTGCTACAATGCCAAAAATTTCTTCTATTAAAGTATGTATTGAATGAAAAATCTAATTATCGTCGAATCACCGGCAAAAGCACGCACCATTACCCATTTTCTGGGCAAGGACTACAAGGTCATTGCTTCCAAAGGGCATATCAGGGATCTTCCCAAAAGCACTTTCGGCATCACTATCGATGATGAAACCGGCGACCTTGTTCCCAAATACTCCATCCCGAGGGATGCCAGCGCTACGGTAAAAGAACTCAAGAAACTCTCCAAAGAAGCTGAGACTGTTTATATCGCGACCGATGAAGACCGGGAGGGAGAAGCTATCGGGTATCATATTGCCAAGGCGATCGGAAAAGAACCTACGGAACTGCCGCGTATCGTCTTTCACGAGATCACCAAATCCGCTATCCAGCATGCACTGGAGAATCCCCGCAAGGTCGATATGGACTCTGTCGATGCACAACAGACACGGAGACTGCTTGACCGTATTGTAGGATACAAACTTTCCCCGCTGCTGGCAAGCAAGATCCAGAAAGGCCTGAGTGCAGGAAGGGTGCAAAGCTCGACACTGAAGATCGTAGTGGACAGGGAACGTGAGATAAAAGCTTTCAAACCCGAAGAGTACTGGACCATCGATGCACTGTTCCAGAAGAACATCGATGCTTCTATCTATGACTACAATGGCCTCAAAATAGAAAAACTCACGATCAAAACAGATGCAGATGCACAGGAGATCGTTGCCTCTGCGAAAAGTGAATCCTTTGTTGTGGCTTCCCTTGATAAAACGAAGAGAAAGACGAAGACACCGCCGCCGTTCATGACGTCCACCCTCCAGCAGGCAGCATCCACGCAGCTTGGATTTTCTCCGAAAAAGACCATGATGGTGGCACAGAAACTCTATGAAGGGGTCAAAACGGACAAAGGGACCATGGGGGTGATCACCTATATGAGGACCGATTCACTCAATCTCGCCAAAGAAGCCATAGAAGCGGCAAGAACCCATATCAAAGATACCTATGGGGAGAAATATCTTCCGGCAAAAGCGAAGAACTATGCGACCAAATCG
>JALSTF010000013.1 GCA_026983895.1 Sulfurovum sp. | reverse complement strand
CGCCATTCTTCTTGGCATACAGCCTGCGCACCATCTCTTCCGCCTCTTTGTCATCATTGATGTGCGCATAAAGGATCTTCAGTGCTTCAGACTCTTTGAACGGGCTGGCACCTGTTTTGAATTTAGGCAATCGTCCGATCAGATACATCGTTACCGCACCGGCTCCAAAAGCAAGCAGGAGCATCCACCATGCAACATGTTCGACTTCAATCTTTTTCTCCACGACTTTTTCAGGGGCTCCACTGGGCTGTTTCAGGTTGGTCTGCACTTTGCCGTCCGTTCCATTCTCCGCCGGCACCGATGCCGCATACTGTTTTGGCGCACTGACTTTGATATCGTAAGAAGGTATTTTCAGGGTCGTTACCCCGCCCTTCTTCGTATCATATACAGAGATCGTCCTGGCAGGGATCGTAAAATCATGATCCGATATGAAAGCAAAACTTTTGGCGAATGTACTCTTGAGTTTTCCCCCCGAGAGTGTCGTATCTGTTTTGGGGTCGTCGCTGTAGACTGTCACCCCGTCTATCTCATAATCACTCAGGTCAAAATCCTCCAGAGACCCTTCACCTTCTATATGTACCGTCAGGTTCACCGGTTTGTTGGCTTTGGTCTGTTCATGGTCCACACTGCTTGTCAGTGTAAAATCCCCTACAAGGTCGGTATCTTCAGGTTTCGGCTTGACCGTGATCGTCAGTGTATTGGAAGCGATGGACTTCCAGCTGCCTCCGAAAAAACGTCCGAACATATCACGCCTGTTTCTGTCCACCTCGGAGATCTTCGCCGTTGCCGGGCCTACAGTATAGGTCCCCGCTTTCTGGGGGGTGAGGATATATCGAAGTTCCTGGATCTGGCGATCTCCTTTGATATAGGCCCTGGGGGTCTTGACTTCCTTGACAAAAAAACCTTTGAATTCCGGTTTATTGTACTGGGGATTGTCCGCCAGTCTGACGCCTGTTTTAAGGCTGAAATAGACAGTGACCACCAAAGGCTCACCCACCATGACTTCCTGCTTGTCCGCTTTCATTTGAAGGGCATACTTGACATTGTTCCCTACTCCCGGGGCACTGGCTTTCACTACTTTGACAGCGATAGGATCCGTCTTGTATGTTTTTCCGTCCACCTTTACCGTAAAGGAGGGGATGGTCATATCTTTCTGCGGGGCAAAGGTGAGTATGAGATTGGTCGTATGCTCACTCTGCATTTTGCCGTTGATATAGGTATAGGAGTTGTTCTGCGTCTGGGAACGCCCCAGAACCTTGACACCACCGATCTCCTGTATGGCAGGGAACTCTGCCCTGTTACCTTTGGCAGAGAGCTTCAGCTGTACCATGTTGCCTGCAACCACCTCCCGCTGAGAGACTTCAGCCTTTACGCTTGCTGCGCTTGCGTAGGCAACAAACAGCAGATAGCAGGTAGCAAATAACAGTAATAGTTTATTTTTCATTTTTCATTCCTCATGTTTGTTTGTATAGTATTGCCTGTTGTTCTTTTCAGATGCGACAAAGGAGCACTCAACCCGAAGGGCGGCTCTGCCGTTTGCGACTGCCAGAGTGTCTGAAAAGAGCAACATTTATCACCAAGGATTGACATCTTCTCTCCTTGGGCCTTTGTTGGGACTCCCCATCTGATAGATCATCGTCGGGGTCTTCTTCTGTCCCATCTTTTTGAGCAGGCGCTTCATCTCCTGTGCTTTGAGCTTCTCTTCCTTGCTCATTTTCTGTTTCTTGGGCTGTCCGGAAGCATTCTCGCCTTTTTCGTCTTTAGGCTTGGTCTTTTTCTTCTCTTCGCCTTTGTCATTGGACTTTTTCTTTTCGCCCTTCTGGTCTTTTTTGTCCTTCTGGCCTTTCTCTTTTTGATCCTTTTTCTGATCCTTCTTCTGGCCGTTTTTCTTTTGCTGCTGGTTCTTTTTCTGATCCTGCTTGTTTTGATCATTCTTTTTGTTCTGCTTCTTCTGGTCTTTGTTCTGTTTTTGATCTTTGTTCTTTTGGTTCTGGTTTTTCTTGTTCTGATCCTTCTTCTGATCTTTCTTCTTCTTTTGGTCTTTGTTCTTTTTCTGGTTTTTCTTCTGCTGCTGTTTCTTCTTCTGTTGCTGCTGTTTTTTCATCTTCTTGGCAAGCTCCAGGTTGAACCGTGTATCTTTGTCTTCTTTGATCTTCAGTGCTTTTTCATAGTTCTCTATTGCTTTGTCCCATTTTTTCTTCTGAAAATAGCTGTTACCGATATTATGGTACCGCATCGCATCATCCACACCTTCAGCCTTTTTATACATTTGAATGGCTTCATCATACTTCTTGCTCTTGTAGTAGGCATTCCCGATATCATACTCTTTCTGCGGCAGCGTCTTGTCAAGAGTGTTCAGCAGTGCTGCACTCTTGCCGTACTCTTTGGCCCCATAGGCCTGCTTTGCCGCTTCAATGGTCTTGAAGTCGGTGATGCCCGCATGCAAGGTAGCAAACATCAACAGAAACAATATCAATATTCCGCGCAAAGTGGGTTTACCCACCATCACAGCCCTATTCGGTGGATACATCCACCCTGCATATCTCATTTCCCTCATCTACTTCTCCTTCTTGGCAGAGAGCTCAACCCGATCAACAGGAACAAGAGCCCAAGCCCGAGAGGATAGTAAAAATACTCCACCCGCTGCTTGATCTTCACCTGCCCCTGCTCTTGGGCTTTGTATTTGCCATGGATCACACGGGCAAGGCTTTGCATATCTTCCTTGCCGTTGGCAGCGACCACATAGGCGCCGTTATTCTCTTTGGCCAGCGTACCAAGCGTATCGTTCCGCTGGGTGATTGCCACTGTACCGTCTTTCAGTGTCATCGGCCTGCCGTTCTTGTCAAGCACCGGCGCACCTTTCTTGGTACCCACAAGCACGACATACAGGTCAATGTCGTTGGCTTTGAGCACATCCGCAAATCCTTCAATGGCCTTTTTGTCCCCACCGTCGGTAAAGAGTACAAGAATTTTCGGCTTTTTGTCCTTCATCAGCTTTCCTGCAAGTTCCGCCAGCGCGGTAAAGTCTGTAGACCCAAAGTTGATATAGGAGTCGTCTACTCCTTCTACCAGCATTTTGAGTGTCTCTTTGTCCGAAGTGAACGGTGCAAGGACGAACGGATTGTGGGCAAATGCCACCACTCCGATATCATCACTGGGCATGGCATCGAAAAATTCATTCATCTTTTTTTTGGCAAAAGTCAGCCTGTTGGGGTAGACATCTTTGCTTCGCATCGAACCGGAAATGTCCAGAGCCGTCAAGAGTGTCAACCCTTTTACGTCCACGGTCTGATCCCCTTTTTCCACTACCGGACGGGCCAGTGCTACGATCATCAGAAAGATCGCCAGGAACATGATGACATTACGCATCATCAGCGGCATACTCTCACTCCCGGCACTCAGACGCTCAAGTACTTTCTCATCGAAGATGCGTGAAAGTTTCTCTTTGTTCGTCGAGATCAAAAAGGCAAAGATCACGAAAGGAATGACCATCAGCCAAAATAGATAAGGATGCATAAATGTCATATCACACTCCTCTCTGGTTTCTAAAGTAAATGAAGAGCAGGAGACTCAAGATCGCCAGGAAGAGCGGATAGATATACAGATAGGTATGCTCCACCACTTTCTTGTTGTTGAGTTTCGATGCTTCAAGTTTGTCGATCTCGTCATAGATCTTGTTCAGCATTTGAGCATTTCTTGCACCGTAGGCTTCTCCGTGTCCCGCTTTCGCAAGCGCCTGAAGATACGCACCGTTATAGTCTCTTGGACTTCCGATACCTATGGTATAAAGCTTGATCTTTCGTTTTTCTATCATGCTTTTGACATCGGCAAAAGGGATCTTGCTCATATTGTCTATCCCGTCGGTCAGCAAGATGACGATCTTCGATTTGGCCTTGCTCTTATCCAAAAGATTATATGCCTGTACCAGTGCATCATTGATCGCTGTACGCTTCCCTGCCATTCCGAGTTCCTGCATCGCAGTAATGTTCTTCAGGAAATCCTTCTCAAAGGTCAGCGGCGAAGCGATGAACGCCACATCCGCGAATGTCACCATCCCGATACGGTCATCCTTTCGCTTCTGAATGAAATCTTCAACCACATCCTTGACCACATCGAACTTGTTCTTGAACGGATCATTCGGATCAAATCCCTGCTGACGCATCGAATCGGAACTGTCGATCACCAATACGATATCACGTCCCTCTTTCTTGGAGTTACTGTAACTTTTCGTGATCACCGGCGAAGCCAGTGCGATCACTGCTGCGACGATCCCGATCCACTTCAGCCATGCCAGCAGCGAACTTTTATGCGCCGTCTTGGCAATGAGTGTTCCCACATGAGGAAAAAAGATCGCCCTACTGCGCTCTTTGCACCACTTGGCACAGATCACAAAGAGCAGTATGATGCCCAGTAAAATCGGATATTCAAAACTAAATTGACTCATCTGCCACCTGCACATAGAGGTTGAACTTGTTGCGTGTCTCCGTGTCCACTTCATCTACCTCTTTTTTGTATTTGTATTTCTCCAGCATCGGTTCGAGCTGGGAAAAGAGTTCTTTTCGCCTCTCATCCGTTGCCAGAAGCCTTGCATAATGCGTTGCTTCATAGGCCGATTTTTTCGTATCGACCCAGTCTATGGCTTTGAGTTTTGCCAGATAACCCTTTGCAAGGTTTATTTTTCTGTTCTCCCAGAACTTTTTGATCACAAAGAAGAGTATTCCCAGGCCTAAAAGCACACCAAAACCGATCAGCCCCCAGTACACATAGAAGGAGCTGTCCGGAATCTCCAAAAGCGGCTTGATATCACGCAGTTGACTGCTTATATTCTGTTCATTCATTATTTTCCCTTGTAGGGTGGGCTTTCAAGCCCACCAAAATGATCTTTTTTTATCTTGGTGGGCTTGAAAGCCCACCCTACATACATTTTCATCTTCTCATACTTTTCATCAGTTTCAACGCACCATCTTCATCGGTATAAACCTTGGCAAAACGTATGCCGTGTTTTCTGAACTGTTTATAAAGCTTCTCATCGTTTTTCAGCAGTGCTTTCTCATAGCTTTTCAGCGTTGCGCTGTCGATATTGCCTTCAAAACTCTGCCTGGTTTCCATATCTATCAGTCTCAGATACCCCAGTTCACTCGGGTTCTCTTCGAACCTGTCGCGTACGATCACGGCAAAAACATCGTGTTTCTTGCTCAAAAGTTTCAAGTCCACATCACCCACAAAATCGGAAATGATGAAGAGCAGTGCTTTTTTCTTCAGCCTGTTGTTCAGTGTCTCCACCAATGCTTTGAAATCCCCTGCTTTTCCAAGCGGTTCAAAATCAACGATATTTTCGACCGCTTTGTGGACGGAGAAAAGTTTCTTGCTCGGTTTGCTCAGTTCATACAGCTTGTCCGCAA
>JALSTF010000012.1 GCA_026983895.1 Sulfurovum sp. | reverse complement strand
GAAGTGCTATGTGATCAGATAAGGGCGATGGACATACAGCGGCTGGCACCTGAAAAAGTAGCAGCACTTACGAAAAATGAAATGCTTGCTGTGGAAGCTCAGATCCAGGCAATATTGGATTTTACGTAGTCAACAAAGCCAAAACTTGAAAATAATTTCTGTAATGGGTGCACGCCTGAATTTTATTGCGATGTTGCAGCATTACCTCTTATTGGAAGCGCCCTTGTGCTATAATACTCTTAAAAGTACTTTTAAGGAGACTATAGTGACTATTTCTGCAAATGAAATTAAGCAAAGAGGGGTGTCTTTTTTTGATGAGCTTCTCAACAAGTTTGATGAACTCATCATTAATGTTAGGGGCAAAGATAAATATGTGGTGCTTGACATAGAACGATATAAAGAGTTCAGAGCCAATGAATTGGATTTAGCCTATATGCAAATGATGCATGATATGGAAAACGGTAACTATAAAACACAAAATGCACAAGAACATTTGGCTGAAATGAAAGTACTCTTAAAAGATGAACTATAAGCTTGTCATCACAGATACGTATAAAAAGCGTGTTAAGAAATTTCTTAAAAAGCATCCCGACATGTTTAGCAGATATGCAAAAGCGATCACCATACTGGAGAGAGATCCTTTTCATCCTTCTTTAAGACGGCATACATTAAAAGGAAAGCTAAAAGAGTACTCCTCTGTTTCCATCAATATGGAATATAGAATAGTGATAGATTTTATTATTGAAAATGATGAGATCATACCCATAGATATTGGCAATCATGATGAAGTATACAGGTAAGCGTTATGATAGGACAAACACTCTCCAAACAGTTAAAACGGGGAAAATTACGCCGGATAGGAAAGCCGCTTTATGAAGGCTTGATCGCTTCGCAACTTTGGTGGCTTCGATGGAATGAGAGAAAACTTCCTGCTTTTGATGCGCCTCTGGTCGATGAAAAACTGACAGCGATCATCAAAACCTTCGAACGCCCCGAAACCGTGGCACGCCTGCTCAAAAGCCTGCGGCGTTTCTACCCGAATATGCGGGTGATCGTCGTCGATGACAGTGCAAAGCCCATAGAACGTGCAGGCGTGCAGAATATCCATCTGCCCTATGACAGCGGTGTATCTGCAGGACGACAGAAAGCCCTTGAAGCCGTTCAAACACCTTATGTACTGCTGCTCGATGATGACTTCATCTTTTATGCGCTGACCAGGCTTGAAGAGGCTCTCGAACGGATAGAGAAAGAAGAGAAGATCGACATCATGGGAGGGGAGGTCATCAATCTTCCCTCGTTCAGATCAGCTGACTACCGCCATGCGCGACTGCACCGTACCGATACCGGATCTCTGATGCCTCCGGGAAGCCGTATGGGAGGATTGCCGGTGTATGACAAGGTACCGAACTTTTACATCGCACGCACCCAAAGGCTCAAGCTTGTCGGCTGGGATGCCCGCATCAAACGGCTTGATCATGCAGACTTTTTTACCCGTGCCAAAGGGGTACTGCTTACCGTGTACAACAAAGAGTTCAAGATCCTGCATGCCCAGACACCGCACAACACAACCTATATGCGCAAACGACATGAAGTAGAACAGGACAGGATGGTTTTGCGGATGAAGTATTATGCAGATGTGTCAGGTTCCGCACAGAGTTTTAACAAGCGGCAGAAAATAAAACGGTAGCCCATACCAAGAGGACGTAGCAGCCAGTAGAGCCAGAACCATCGGTCTGAGAGAATGACCATTCTCCGTTCGTTGATACCGGGGCGGAAAACGAACTCCACAACGGTCAAGACTTTATAGTAAAGTGTATCACGCAGCGCAATGATTTTTCTGAGTTTGGTCAAGCTGTCTTCCGGGGTAGGGTTTTCACGGTTAAACTCATCATTGACAAATGATATCAGTGCTGTAAAATTTTCAGGATCGGTCTCTTTGATGAGAAAATCAGGCACAGGCGTATGAAAATAGGTTCTTGAAAGTGCAAGAGAAAAAAGAAGCATTTTTTCCGCACCCATGTTTTTCGCCATCTCTAGCATATGAGGCCAGTCAAGATCGGGGTAGGCGCGCACAAAACGGTCGATATCGACGATCCAGATCAGCCGTTCATAAATATGTTTGGAACCATGCAGTGCCAGATAGAGCAAGTGAGACTCAGGAGAGAGCGTTTGTACAGGATGTTGGTTTATATAGACAGTTGTTTGATCTTTCCAGGGAAAGAACTTCTCTGTCGGCAGCGCCAGCTTCCGAAAAAAATCCCAGTGCAACTCAACAGCAAGACCCCGGTTACGGTCATAGAACGGACAGTCGTTGTTCATCTCGAACAGCACCTTTTCCCCGGTGAATGTTTCAATAGGAAAATGAGGCTCATAGCCTTTGTCCATCATCCTATCTGCGATACGGCGAAAATCCTTGCGATGCACCAGAATATCCAGATCCCCGTACTGCCGCAGGGTAATGTCTCCGTACGCCGTCTGTGCCAGCGCAGGACCTTTGAAAGCCAGTGTCTCGATGCCGTTTTCCTGCAAGAGCTTCATGATGCGCAGCAGCTCGGCGCTCATAAGCATATTGCGGCGGGCGATACTTTGATAATTCGCTTTTAGCTCATTAAGCAATTGCTCAAGTGAGGAGTGAGGAGTGCGCCCGACCGTAGAGACAAGTGCCCTTGGGGTGAGGAGTGAGGAGTGAAGGGTCTTCAGGGTTTTGTAGACCAGCGGAAGGATGCCGTGGCGTGCAGCCAGGGAAACGATCTCTTCCCCATTTTTAATTTTTACTTTCTCATTTCTCATTTGCAAGCCGATCTCATCAAAATCGGGTTCCGCCTGGCAGCAGGCGATGAGAAACTGAAATGCTTCATTTAGTGCAGGATAGTGGGTGTTTGCTGCTGTGTTTTCGGTTTTAGGCATGGAGGGATTATAGCATTATCATGATTTGAAGGTGCCAAAAATGATGAAACAAAGTGATTGAAAGAGAATTGTAAGTGGTGGGTCCTCGGGGACTCGAACCCCGGACCACTCGGTTATGAGCCGAGTGCTCTAACCAGCTGAGCTAAAGACCCGTATCAGGCAGGTTTGCCTTTTGTTTGCATGGTTATTTTTGCGTCAGAAGTATAGCGATTGTAGTCTTTGAAGGCAATTAAATTTTGCAAAATCCCGAAAATTACCGCAAAAATGATGAAAGAAGTCCCTCCGTGGCTGAACATGGGCAGGGGAAGGCCGACGACGGGGGCGAGGCCGATGATCATGAAAATGTTGACACCCATGTAGACGAAGAAGAGGAAGGCAAGGCCGGCGGAGAAGGTCTTGATGAGGTAATCTTTGCTGTATTTTGCCGAGAGGTAGAGCAGATGCAGGATGAGCAGGATGTAGAGCCCTATCACGGTGACCATTCCCTTGAGGCCGAAACGTTCTCCAAGGTAGGCAAAAATGAAATCGGTGGAGGAGACGGGAAGGAATTTGAGCTGTGTCTGCGTGGCGTTCTCTTTGCTTTGGCCGTTGAGCCCTCCCGATCCGATAGCGATAAGTGCCTGACGTACCTGGTAGCTCGGTTTGTTGATCATGTCGTGGATACGCTTTTTCTGGTAGGGTTTGAGGCCCTGTTCGTAGACAAGAGGTGCACCTGCCCCTGCCAGAATGAGAAGGGTGACCCAGATCTTCCAGTCAATACCGATGATGAACAGGATGCCGTAACCGGTGATAAGCAGTACCAGTGCGGTTCCCAGGTCGGGTTCTTTGGCGATGATGACGAAAGGGATGATGATGACCAGAGAGAGGAGAAAGAAGCCGATGAGCCCGTAGCCGGTACGCGGAGGCGGTTTCTTCGAGATGAGGTAGGCAAGCAGCATGATGACATTCACTTTAATGAACTCTGAGGGCTGGATGGTCACACCGATACCGGGGATCTCGATCCAGCGTTGGGCACCCAGAACACTTTTCCCGACGAATTCAACGGCAACAAGGAGTGCAAGATTGGCGAGGTAGAAGAGGGGAGCGAACCACCAGAGTATGCGCCTCCAGGGGATCAGCGAAGCTACTACGAAAGCAACAGCGGCAATGCCGTAATAGAGCATCTGTTTTTGGAAAAGGTGTGTATTGATCTCGTAGATGAGATAGGACGAGATGAAAAAAAGCGGGAAGAGCTGAAGCATCAGGAGATAGGAGAAATTTTTAAAGATCCTTTTGTCGTAATCGAACATTCGTAACCCTGCATTTTTTAGGGTATTATATCGAAAAGCAACTAAGGATAGGAATGCAGCCGTTTTACCGTTTTGAACATTTCTCGAAAATGCCGGGATGTGTCCATGCTGTGACAAAAAAAGACCCTGCGGAACCCTGTGTATTCAGCCTGGCACTCCATACGGGAGAGGCAGCCGAAAAGATCATTGCGAACCGGGAAAAGGCGGTTGCCCGACTGGGAGTGGAAGAGACGGTACATTTTGTGGCAGCGGAGCAGACGCACAGCGACCATATAGAAGTGATACGAAGCCGGGAGGCCAGAGGCTGGGAGGCTCTCGATGACGCTGTTTCTGATTGTGATGCGCTGATCACCGACAGGCAAGGCGTGATATTGACGATTCTGACAGCGGATTGCGTACCGATACTGCTGTATGATGCAGAAAAAAAGGTGGTCGCAGCGGTGCATGCAGGCTGGAGAGGAACGAAAGCACAGATCGCTGCCAAAACAGTACAGAGAATGAAAGATGTGTTCGGATGCAGGCCTGAGGATATTGCTGCGGGGATCGCGCCTTCCATCGGCAAGTGCTGCTACGAAGTGGGAAAGGATGTGGCTTCACATTTCTTTGGCATCACCGACAGTGTTGAACAAAAGGGAGAGAAATATATGCTGGATCTTCCGTATATTAATAAATATCAACTTCTCAAGGCGGGCTTGACTGAAGCGAATATAGAGATGAGCGGCCTCTGTACATCCTGTGAAGTCAACACGTTTTTCTCCTACCGCAAGGAGCAGGGGTGCAGCGGGAGGTTCATGAGTATGATAGGGCTGCGCTGATCAGAGGTTGCAGTTCTCTATCTTTCTGAAACCTTTGCGTGCAAGCCACCAAAGCGGCCATTTGTACATTTTTTCTATCATCTTCTTGGTCAGGTAGGCAGGATAGCCGGAGAAACGCAGGAATTTCATATCGATCGCGGCATATTTCCCGCCCAGGGCAATGGCGATCCCTTCGATATGCAGATCGGCTTTCTTCAGTGTTCTGCCCTGCAGGGAACGCATGATGTTCTCTGCGGCCAGGGCACCGCTTCCCATGGCAGTCATGGCTGTAGGCGGCAGGATCTTGCCGTGCCTGTCCCTGAGTTCGGCTGCATCCCCGATGACATAGAGTGCGTCATGTTTTGGGCATTGCATATATGTATTAACGAGGATCTGTCCTTTTTTGTTCTTTTGGGCTTCAAAATCCTCCAGTGCAGGATTGATGGTCATTCCTCCTGCAAAGATCATGAAGTCGAAAGGTATCTTCCTGCCGTCGGTCAGGACGGCTTCGTGTTCTTTTATGGAAGCAATGCGGCTGTTGGTGTGGACCTTGACCCTGAGTGCCTGAAGCCTTTTGTTCGTGATCTCAATAATGCGGGGATGCATGCCGTGCAGGACACTCTCTCTGCTGGCAATGAGGTGTATGTTGAGCGTTTCGCAGGAGAGGGTGTTGCTTTGGTAGTAGTGGTTGAAGAAGTGCTGCATACTCGCGGCGATCTCTACTCCCGAAAGCCCCGCACCTCCGACGATGATGTTGAAATTTTCCGTTGCATGCCTGGCCGATTCAAGTTTTTTGTAGAGTTCATCCTGGAAGAACCGGTTCAGTTTTAATGCGCCTCTGAGGCTTTTGGGCCCGCTGGAGTAGTGGTAGACCTGCGTATCGCATTCAAAGCGTTTGGTGACACAGCCCATAGCGATGATGAGGGTATCGTAAGTCTGCATCCCCTCTTCGAGCCGGACGGTCCTGTTTTCGGGCTCTATCTTCGTGACCGCTGTGTGTTTGAAGGTGACATTTTCATAGTTGGCACAGAGTGAAGCGAGATTGACGATGGTATGGTCGAAATAGGTATCGCCGGAGATGAGTTCATAGCCTTCGGTCTGAAGGTAATGGAAAGGGTGACGGTCGATGAGGGTGATCTGTATGTTCGGATCTTTTTGGAGTTTTTTCAGTGCGGCGATCCCGCCGTAGCTTCCACCCAGGATGATGACATGGTGCATGGGATACTCCTTTTTTCTCATTTATTATAGCATTTTGATGTGCAGAGAGTGTGCATACAAAAGAAAAAGGAAGCTCACCTGAACACATCAGCATCGGTATCACAGCGGAGTGTCAGTTTATAAAGCCACTGCTGCAGAGGGAACATCGCTTCGTAGGTCCTGAAGTTCCGGTCGATGATCGCTTGGGAGTGGAAAGTCTCGCCGGGAGGGAAGGTAGTGTAGGTATAGACGGCACCCATGCGGTAAAGGTAACTGTGCACATCATCGGCATCGCATCCTCTGGGCATACGCTTGTATTTGGGCTCAGGAAGGAGAAAGCCCTTGGATTTCATATTTTCAAATATGGTATGCAGCTGTGTGCGTTGTTCGTCATTCTGTATGTAGTTCCTATAGGCGGAGAGAAGGGTGGGTTTGAAGTTCCGGATACCTGCGGCGACAAAGACCTCGAAAGGGTCGTAGTGCATGTAAAAACTGCTGCTCTGCATGCGGTGGCCGCTGCCCTGCCAGAAGATGATACCGATGCGTGTCTTGATGGGGTCATTCAGATGGAAGCGTGCGTCACGGTAGATGCGGAAGAGCGATTTGTTCGTTTTGGGGACGGCATGGATGGTCGGTACAAGGACCTGCAAGTGCTCACCCATCTCTTCGACATAGGCTCTGTTGGGTGAGACAATGAACCGCTCATACTCCTCCCTGTGGGCATCAAGCCACGCTTTGGAGTTGTGGGTGATGATCTGGCTGAGAAAGTCCAGCCCCTCTTTGGGGAAGCCTGCAAAGGCGGGTGCCTCCATCGTCTCAGGCATCCACTCTGAGGTCGGCATCGGCTTCCATTTCCATCACCTTCCAGGGGAGTCCCTGCCGGTTGAGCTCCTCCATGAACGGATCGGGGTCGAACTGCTCCATGTTGAAGACCCCTTTGCCTTCCCAGACCTTTTCGAGCATCAGCTTGGCCCCGATCATCGCCGGTACGCCGGTGGTATAGCTGACCGCCTGGCTGAGCACCTCTTCGTAGCACTTCTCATGGTCGCTGACCTGGTAGATGTAAATGGTCTTTGGTGTGCCATCCTTGATACCCTTGGCGAAGATACCGATGTTGGTCCTGCCTTTGGTCCGCAGCCCCAGGCTTGCAGGGTCAGGCAGCAGGGTCTTGAGGAATTCTATGGGGACGATCTTCTGCCCCTTGTGTTCGACCGGTTCGATGCCGAGCATCCCGACATTCTCAAGACAGCGCATGTGGGTAAGGTAGGATTCGCCGAAAGTCATGAAGAAGCGGATGCGCTGGAGCCCCTTGATGTGCTTTACCAGACTCTCCATCTCTTCATGGTAGAGCAGATAACTGTCTTTGGGGCCTATTTCGGGATAGTCCCAGATCTGCTTGATGGCCATCGGTTCTGTTTCGATCCACTCTCCCTGCCCCTTGTCGTCTTTTTGCCAGTAGCGGCCTTTGGCAGAGACTTCCCGCAGGTTGATCTCAGGGTTGAAGTTGGTGGCGAAGGGGTAGCCGTGGTCGCCGGCATTGCAGTCGAGGATGTCGATGGTGTGGATCTCGTCGAAGTAGTGTTTCTGGGCATAGGCGCAGAAAACATTGGTCACGCCCGGGTCGAAACCGCTGCCAAGCAGTGCCATGATGTTGCTCTTTCTGTACTCTTCGTCCCTGGCCCACTGCTCTTTGTACTCGAATTTGGCAGTATCTGGATGTTCATAGTTGGCGGTATCGAGGTAGTCGACCTGGCATTCAAGACAGGCATCCATGATGGTCAGGTCCTGGTAGGGGAGTGCGACATTGATGACGATATTCGCCCCGGTACGGTTGATGAGTTCAATGAGTTCGGGGACCGAGTCTGCATCGACCTGTGCGGTTTTGATCTCGACACCGGTCTTCTCTTTGACGTTGGCAGCGATGGCATCGCATTTGCCGACTGTCCTGCTGGCAAGGGTGATCTCTCCGAAGGTATCGGCATTCATGGCGCATTTGAAAGCAACGACATTGCCGACGCCGCCGGCTCCGATGATAAGGGTTTTTTTTGACATGGTGACTCCTGAAAAGTAATAGTGTATTTTATCACAAATAGGCGTGATCTATGATAGTGCTGAGCACAAAAAGAAGAGGGATGAAAAAGAGTGTGCTCAGCAGTATAAGTGTCGTGACATCTTTGGGTCGGCAGTCATAGAGGGATGCAAGATTGATATTGGCTACGGCAAGCGGTGTCATCATCTCCATGAAAATGACCCCCTGTACAAAAAGCGGCAGATCGGTAAGCGAGAGGATCAGTGCGGTTGCCGCCGGTACTATGATGAACTTTTGGCTCATAGTTGCGATAAAGAGTCTGGGATGCAGTTCCCTGATACGGATGCCCTGAAGGAAGGTACCAAGCAGAAAAAGCTGCAGGACGATTCCGGCATAGGCACCCATTTTGAAGAATTCTTCTATTGGGGGAGAGAAGGTAATGTGGTTGATATTTAATAATATAGCAACAATAGAAGCAGGAATGATCGGGATTTTGATGATATTGAAGAGAGAATCTTTAATACTGAAAGAACCCCGTGAATAGATGTAGACTCCAAGGACATAGACAACGAAGACATTGGCGATGTTGATGAGTGTGGTGAAGATGACACTCTGCTCCCCGAATAGGGCGATCCCCAGCGGGATACCGATGTTGCCTGTGTTGCCTACGAATCCGGCGATGGAGAAGATGGCCCGATTTTTAATATCTGTAAATATTAATTTTCCAAGAAACATGGTCGGCAGAAGCAGAGAAAGGATGATCGCCAGGTAGAGCATGGGTACATAAAGGTGTTCCATATGAAGCCTGGCGGTACTGAAACCCCAGACGGTCACGAATGGTTGCAGGAAATAGACCGACATCAGTGTCAGCGTCTTTGTGCTCATATCATTCTTGAAAATACGTTTGGCTGTATATCCAAGGACAATGAAAACATAGACGAATATGATGGAAAGGAATGTGCTTATCATGAATGTGATTATAGCAGATGAGTGAATATGTATCAAGGAGTCGTGCAGGGTGGATCTATCCACCGTGTTAATGAAGTTTCGGTATCATTCCCCAATTGAATTTTAGGATATGGTATGGATTTTTCTTCACTGGAGACCTGGGGGTATTTGGCAGTGGCCTTTTTCTCTTTCGGCGGTTCTCTTTTCATTGTGGCGGCGGCAGGGGTGTTCTCCTATATGGGACATATGGATTTTGCGACGGCAATGGCTGTGGCGATGGTTGCCAATTTTATGGGTGACAATTTTCTTTTTTACCTGGGCAAATACCATAAAAAAGATATCAGGCCCTATTATGCCAAGCATAAACGAAAGATCGCCCTGGCAACGCTTATCATGCGCAGATACGGAGTGTGGGCGATCTTCATCCAGAAGTTCCTCTATGGGGTGAAGACACTGGTACCTATCTCTATGGCGCTTTCAAAGTTTGATTTCAAGAAATTTATATTCTTTAATATATTCGCTACGGTCATTTTTGTACTGACCATAGGACTGAGTGCCTATTACGCCAGCGAGCAGATTATTTCCTTCTTTAAAGTGATCCAGGCATACCCCTGGATCGCGCCTCTGGCAATGGTTCTGGTGCTGGGAGGCATCTGGTACCTTTTTACGCATATGACGAAAAGAAAATAGGGGTTTTCGCTGAAGGAGGCATTCCCCAAAGAGGGAGTGCAGAGGGAGAATTACGCTTTTTTGCTTTTGACGAATTTTTCGATACGTCTGATCCCCTCTCTGATGGTGGAGATATCTGTAGCGAAAGAGAACCTGAAATAGCCTTCCGAACCGAAACCAATGCCGGGAACGACTGCGACACCGACTTCCTGTAAGAGTTCCTTGCAGAAGGTGATGGAGTCGTTGCTGATATCCTTGATATTCACAAAGAGGTAGAAGGCTCCCTCGGGCTTGAGTACGCTCAGTCCGTCGATCTCGTTCATCAGCTCGGTTGCTTCTTTGGCTCTGGCTTCGAAAGCCTGCCGCATGCTTTCTATTTCGTCATCGACTTCGCCATTGAGTGCCGGAATGGCTGCTTTCTGGGTGATAGAGTTGATATTGGAAGTGCTTTGGCTCTGAAGTTTGTTCATGACGGAGATGAGCTCTTTGTTGGGTGAAGCAAGATAACCGAAACGCCATCCGGTCATTGCCACGGATTTGCTCAGCCCGTTGATGGTTACGGTCCTTTGGAACATATCGTCCGAGATGCTCGCTGCGGCTGTGAATTCGACACCGTAAACGAGTTTTTCATACATTTCGTCGCTTGCCACGATGATATCCGTACCTTTGAGCACTTCTGCGATGGCTTCAAGTTCCGCCCTGGTGTAGACGGAGCCGGTAGGGTTGGACGGTGTGGTGAGTACAAGCATCTTCGTTTTCGGGGTGATCGCATCTTTCAGCTGTCTGGCTGTGATCTTGAAGTTATGGATCTCGTCGGTCTCGAGGATGACAGGCACCCCTTCGGAATATTTGACCTGTTCCGGATAGGTGACCCAGTAGGGTGCAGGGATGATCACTTCGTCACCCTTGTTGATCAGTGCCTGAAAGAGGTTGAAAAGCGAGTGTTTTGCGCCGTTGCTTGCAATGATGTCCGAAGGGGCATACTCCAGGCCGTTGTCTCTTTTGAGTTTGCCTGCGATGGCTTCGAGCAGTTCGGGGATACCCGGTACGGCAGTGTACTGGGTGAATCCTTCGTTGATCGCGTTGATCGCTTCGTCCTTGATGCGTCTGGGGGTTCCAAAATCCGGTTCTCCAGCGGAAAAACTGAGGATATCTTTCCCCTCGGCTTTAAGATCTCTTGCCAGGGAAGAGATGGCAATGGTCAATGATGACGACAATGTCTGTATACGATCTGATAACATGAAAAACCCTTAGAGTAAATTGATGATAATTATAACCAAAAGTGGTTTAGGGTTCCTCATGCGCAAGGTGGCAGGGCTGTTAATCCATGGCATGGATGAAGTTATCGTAGAGTTCCTCGAGTTCGTGGTCTTTTTCTTTGATATTCTTTTGTTTGGTCTTGGGCAGCGCCTCTTCAAGTACTTCGATACGTTTAAGGAGGTATTCGAAGATCTCTTTGTTGACATCGGGGATCTTGTTATGGCTTAACGGTGTTTTGTCGTAGCCGCGTTTGAGTACACGTGCCGGAATACCTATGGCGGTCGAGTCGGCGGGGACATCCTTTACGACAACGGAATTGGCACCGACCTTGGAATTCTCCCCGATAGTGATATGGCCCAACACTTTGGAGCCTGCGCCGATGACCACATTGTTTCCCAGTGTCGGGTGGCGTTTTCCCTTGCTGGTACTGACACCGCCGAGTGTGACTTGCTGATAAATGATGACATCATTGCCGATCACGGCTGTCTCTCCGATGACCACGCCGACACCATGGTCAATAAAGACCCTTCTCCCCAGCTTGGCAGCGGGATGGATGTCGATGGTCGTCAGGAAAAGCCCGACAGCCGAAATGAAACGGGGCAGGAAACGGAGCCCAGTGTTGTAAAGGGCATGTGCCATACGATGAAAAAAGAGTGCCCACAGTCCCGGGTAATTGAAAAAAAGTTCAAAGGTCGAGTGCAGGGCAGGGTCGTTCCTTTTGACATTGAGAAAATCCTCTTTGATGAGACTGAATATGTTCACGTACTATCCTTGATCTTGATCGTTTTCGTTGATGGCTTGAATGGTCTTAAGATAACTGTTTTCACTTAAATAAAGATAAAGTTTTCCCAAAAGTTCTCTTTTTTCCTCTTTGGAAAGAAGATCGGATTCTTCGATGTGGTATTTGAGCGCTTTATCGATAAGGTTGGTATTGTAGTCGAGATCATCAAGCACATCCATCAGGTTCTGCGCCTCAATAAGGCCATCGATCACATAGCTTCCGTCTTCATCGAATCGGATGACGCATTCGGTGGGATGGGTAAAGAGGTTATGCTGCATGCCAAGTACTTCCTGATAGGCCCCTGTCAGGAAGAAGGCGAGGAAATATTCTTCCCTGCCTACATCAATATCGTGCAGGTAGAGCGGAAGGTCCCGGCTGAATCCTATTTCCCCGTCGCTGTCGCAGGTAATGTCCCAGATGCTTGCCGGGTTGGTCGGCTTCTCATCGAGCCTGTCCAGAGGCATGACAGGAAAATGCTGTGCAAGCCCCCAGAAATCGGGAAGGGATTGAAAGAGGGAGAAGTTGACCAGATACTTTTCCTGAATACGGTCCTGCAATCTTTTGAGCTCATCGGAACCTTCATTTTTGAGCAGGGAGATCGCTTTTTTGATGATGAGGTTGACCAGTATTTCTGTATTGGAGCGGTCTTCCAGATCGATGTATCCCAGGTCGAAAAGGGTGAGCAGCGACTCCATGTGGTCAAGCGCATCGTGCAGGTATTCCCGGGCATTCTTCCGGCTGATGGTATGGAACAGGTCATTGAGTTCCTGAATGAGTGGAGGGTTCTTTGCTTTGAGGCGCAGCGCTTTTTGGTGGTACTCCTGGGAAAAAAGTTCCAGTACCGGTGCGACCAGCACAGAGTGGGAAGCTGCGATATAGCGTCCCGATTCGGTAAAGATATCCGGTTCGGCAACCCCTTTGCTCTTTGAGATCTCCTGCATCAGATAGACCACATCGTTGGCGAATTCATTCAGGGAGTAGTTGCGTTCTGCACTGCTATCGTGCTGGGCATACTCCACGGCAAGCCCGCCGCCGATGTTGATGGCGCCAAGGCTGTCGGCACCGCGTTTTTTGAGTTCTGCATAAATATTCCCCGCTTCCCTGAGTGCTTTTTTCAGCGGAGCGATATCGCCCATTTGGGAACCGATATGAAAATGTATCATCCAGAGACGGTCAAGCAGTGCGTGTTTCTTGAGCATGTCATAGGCTTCAATGAGTTCTGTGGAAGTGAGCCCGAATTTGGAACTGTATCCACCGCTTTTTGCCCAGATACCGATACCAGAGCTGTGCAGGCGTATCCGTACACCGATCTTGGGAGAGAGGGGCGTTTGGGCATTTTTGTTGAACTCTCTGTCCACCTGGATGATCGTTTCAAGCTCGCCGAGGCCTTCTATAGTCACCGTGATATCGTGCCCCATCTTGGCGGCAATGAAACAGAGTGAGATCATCTCTTTGTCTTTAAATCCGTTGACGGTAATAGGCGCACCCAGAGGGGTTTTGCTGATGGCAATGATGAGTTCGGCTTTGCTTCCCGCCTCCAGGCCGTAGTGAAAGGCTTGTGAAACATCGATAAGCGCATGTACGAAGTTGGGGAACTGGTTCACTTTCAAAGGAAAGACGGCATGAAAATTCCCCCGGTAGCCAAACTCTTCCCTCGCACGATTGAATGTTTCGAAGAGTGTACGTATCTGTTTTTCAATGAGGTGGGGAAAACGCATCAAAAGAGGGCCTTTGTATCCTTTTTCCCTGATCTCCTGTGTGATCTGAAGCAGGGAAGGCTCTTTGCCGTAATGCACGTTGACCGTATCGTGTTCAATAATGAAGTTGTCATCTCCCCAGATATCCAAACCAAAACGTTTCATGTCCTACCTCTTGAGAATATTTGTATAGCGATTATAGCGAAACTTAATCCAATCTTACCTATAATAGATGTATGAAGAGAGAGTATCTATCGATTAAAAATGATCCGCAGCAGACTACGCTTGTATCGTCGGGGGAGTGGACGCTTTCCACCGTACAGCAGATCGAAGAAAGATTGCGCAGGGTACCGCAGGATAAACAGATCGTTTGGGACCTCTCGAAAGTAGAAGAGTTCGACAGTGCAGGTGTCCTGCTCTTCATCGAATATTTCGATCGTTTTAAAAAACGGACAAAGGTCCTGCTGCAAGGCTACAGCCAGAGCCAGAAAGAGATGTATGATCTGCTTATCGGGCATATGGTGGAGTCCGTTCCCGTCCGAAAGAGCAGCTTTCTCGAAGCGTTGGGAAAAAGTACCTTGGAAGTCTTTCGGGATATCAGGGATTTCATCAATTTTCTGGGGCATCTTTTCCATACGATAATGCAGGTACTGCTCCGCCCCGGGAATTTTCGGGCCAAAGAGATGGTCTACCATATCCACCATTCAGGGTTCAATGCCCTGGTGATCATCGGCCTGACCTCTTTTCTGGTGGGGATGGTCATTGCCTATCAGGGGGCGGTACAGCTGGCAAAATTCGGTGCGGATATCTTCATCGTCGATACGGTGGGTATCTCGATCGTACGGGAACTGGGCCCCATGATCACGGCCATCGTCATTGCGGGGCGCAGCGGTTCTTCCTACACCGCGGAGATCGGCGCAATGAAGATCACCGAAGAGATCGCAGCGATGCGTACCATGGGTTTTGACCCTTACAACTTTCTTGTGCTTCCCCGTGTCACTGCGTTGATCATCGCGCTGCCTCTGCTGATCTTTTTTTCCGACATTATGGGAATTTTCGGCGGTATGGTCGCTTCCCAAATGCAGCTGAATATCTCTATGGCCCAGTTCATCGACAGGCTGCATGAAGTCCTGGCACTCAAACATTATGTCCTGGGTATGATCAAAGGGCCGGTTTTTGCGTTCGTCATTGCCGCCGTAGGGTGTTTCAGGGGTTTCCAGGTCTCGGACAATACCGAGAGTCTGGGACTGCATACCACCGCAAGTGTGGTAAACTCCATCTTTCTGGTCATTGCCTTTGACGCGCTTTTTTCTGTCATTTATACGGAGCTTAACCTGTGAGCAGAGAAAAGGTTGTCATCGAAGCCAAAGATATCGTGACCCGTTTCGGGAAGCGTACGGTGCATGACGGCGTCTCTTTGAAAATAAAGGAGAATGAGATCTACGGCATCCTGGGAGAGAGCGGTGCGGGAAAATCTGTCCTGATGAAAGAGATGATCATGCTGCTTGAACCCAATGGCGGGAGTATGACCGTACTCGGAAAAGAACTTGACCGGATCAGCTATGCGGAGGCGCAGCAGCTGCGCAGAGAATGGGGTGTGCTTTTTCAGTTCGGTGCACTCTACTCTTCGATGACCATTGCGGAGAATATCGAAGTACAGCTCAAGGAATATACGGACATCAGCAGGGAAATGCGCGATAAACTGGTACGTTCAAAGATCGCGTTGGTAGGGCTTGATGCCCATGTAGGCAGCCTTTATCCCTCTGAATTGAGCGGGGGGATGATCAAAAGAGCGGCTTTGGCGCGTGCACTCGCCATGGAACCCAAACTGCTTTTCCTTGATGAACCCACGTCGGGACTCGACCCGGTGGGGGCCCGTAATTTCGATGCGCTCATTGTGGAACTTCGGGACATGCTGGGGATCACAGTAGTGATGATCACCCATGACCTGGACAGTATCTTCAACATTGTGGACAGGATGGCTGTTCTGGCAGATAAACATGTCGTGGCAGAAGGTCCTTTGGAAAATGTGTTACAATCACAACATCCTTTTGTGGAAGCATTCTTCAAGAATGACTACACAAAAGAGAAGTATATGGACAAGTTGGAGAGGAGCTGGAGAAGAGATGTATAGCAGAGTCAATTACACGATCGTCGGTATCTTTGTACTGCTTTTCGGGGCAGGACTTGTTGCCTTTACCTTCTGGCTCGCCAAATACGGCATACAGAACGACTATAAAGTGTACAAGCTTTATATGACCGAATCCGTCTCCGGGCTTTCCAAAGATTCGACGGTAAGGCTGCACGGTGTGGATGTCGGGCACGTGAGCGACATACGCATCGATCCGAACAATGTCAAACGCATCGAAATATGGGTAAAGATACGCAGCGATGTCCCCATCAAAAAAGATATGACCGCCCATACGGAAATGCTGGGGATCACGGGGCTGCTTGCCATAGAGATATCCGGCGGAAGCAACACGTCCGCACCTTTGGTCAGCAAGCATGGCGAGATCCCTGTGATACCCACGGTACCTTCCTGGTTCAGCAAGACAAGCAAGGGGATCGGCCATATAGCGGAAAATCTTGAGTTGGTACTTCAAAAAGCGGAAAAACTGCTGAGTGACAAAAATATCGAGACTTTTGGCAACATCCTTGACAATACGGACAGGATCACGGCCAGAACGGTCGGAACGCTCGATGAGTTCAATGCGACGATGCAGGTCTATAAAAATGCCGCATTGAAACTGAGCAAAGATGTCGATGACGTTACGCATGATTTCAACCAGATCACAGATACGACGTTACCTGCCATTACGGCACTCCATAAAGCGACAAGGGATTTCAACCGATTGACCCTGTCCGCACAAAAAAGCCTGAACCGCGGGGATTTCAATATTAAAGAGACGTTCGAACCGATGCTGGTCGATATAGGTATACTGACCGAACAGATGACCGATCTGACAAGGGAACTGCGCCAGGATCCGAGCAGTATCCTGTTCAAGTCAAGAAAACACAGAAGGGGGCCGGGAGAATGAGATATGTGATGGTATGGGCAGTATTGCTGCTTGGCGGATGCAGTTTTAAAGAGGCGCCGGTCATGAAAACCTATACGATGGCCATTCCTTCAGTATCACCCGTCCCTCATGCACGTTACCGCAACAAGATACTGAAAGTAGCGTATCCTGTGGCATTGAATGAAAAACTCATTGATGACATGTATTACTCCTATTCTCTTTCGGACAGAGGCAGCTATTTGAATTCACGATGGTCGAATGCTTCGGGCAAGCTGCTGCAGGGAACCCTTATCCAGGTTCTTTCAGAGGCGAAGGTCTTCAGGGTGGTCGTACCGTTCAATTCGGATGTAGACGAAGATCTCAGACTGGAAAGTACAGTGTACGACCTTTCCCATCATGTCAGGGGAAAAGCGTCTTACGCTGTTTTGAACATGCATTTCACGCTGATCGATGCAGAGACAGGAAAGCTTCTCAAAGCCAGACATTTCAGCTACAGGGAAAATACAGTGACCGTAGATGCCAAAGGATATGTGCAGGCAGTGAACAGGATCATGGAGAAATTGAGTCATGACCTGATCGCGTGGTTAAATTAAATTAAATTGATTATAATTTTATTTTCAATTAAAAAAGGATGATGAATGAAAAAACAGTTATTGACTGCTGCTTTGGCAGCACAGCTTATCACACAGCTTTATGCCGGCGGTGACATCGAAGTGGCCGAGCCTGCTGAAACTGAAGAATCCAAGTTCTATATTGTCGGCAAGGGAATGGCGATACTTGGTGACGACGTAACGGAAGAGGAGTCAACACTCAGCGGAGATAGCGGCTATGGTTTCGGTGTCGATATCGGCTACCGCCTGGGCAAAGGTTTTGCGGTAGAGTATGATTTCTCTTATTCGACCAATACGGTCACAGAAAGACGCGAAGGCTTTGAGCCGGAAGCATACGATTTTGATTACTATACTTCGGCGATCGACCTGATCTATACCTACGAAGCGACAGAAAGCCTTGGACTCTTTGCCAAAGTAGGGTATGAGTACGAGTGGGAACATATCGATGCGCTCGATGAAAAAAATACCGACCACGGCGCAGTGTTCGGTGTCGGTATAGAAGTGGCGATCAATGAAGAGTACAAGTTCGTTGGTGAGTATGAACATTCAACGATCAAAGGGCCGCGCGGCGATGGCATTTTTGCCGGCCTGATGGTGAATTTCTAAAGGACCCTAAAGAAATGAGGTAAGAGGAATCGTCTTTTCCTCCCTGCTTTCGAGATCTTTTATCCACACGGTACCCTGTGCAAGTTCGTCTTCTCCAATAAGAACGGCATAGCGTGCATGGGCTTTGTCCACCCCTTTCATATGGCTCTTGAAACCTTTGGGGTTATACTCAACAGTGACTTTGTCCGTTTCTCTCTTTTTTCCGGCAAGCATGATGATCTTCTCTATGGCTTCCGGGACCATGGCACCCATGTAGTACCCTTCTCTCTTTGTTTCAGGCATCTGCACCAGTTCCATGATACGTTCGATACCGATGGCAAAGCCCACCGCCGGTGTCGGTTTCCCGTCAAGGTATTCGACCAGTTTGTCATAGCGTCCTCCGCCGGCAATGGCCGACTGTGAACCGATCTCGTTGGAAACGAATTCAAAGGCTGTTTTGTTGTAGTAGTCCAAGCCTCTGACCAGATTGGTGTCTACCGTATAGGTGATACCGGCATCGTCAAGCAGTGCAGTGAGTTTTTTGAAGTCCCTGTCACAGTCGTCGCATAGATGATTTATGAGTTTGGGTGAATGTTCCAAGAGTGACTGGCATGTTTCATTCTTGCAGTCAAGAACGCGGATGGGGTTCGTTCCAATACGGCGGTTGCAATCCTCACAGAGCTTTTCTTTGATCTCCGTGAGGAAACCAACAAGGTTGTTCCGGTAGGGCGGCATACATTCCGGACAGCCCAGGGAATTGATCTGCAGGTCGAAACCGATCCCCAGTTCTTTCAGTATCTGGGAGACCATGGTGATGATGGTGAAATCTTCATACACGGATGCTTCGCCGAAACTCTCGCAGCCAAACTGGTGGAATTCTCTCAATCGTCCTTTCTGGGGACGCTCATAGCGGAACATCGGTCCGTAGTAGTAGAATTTCTGTTTGACCGGCTGTCTGTCAAGCTTGGCTGAAATGAAGGCCCGTACCACTCCGGCTGTTCCTTCGGGGCGCATGCAGACATCATTGCCTCCTTTGTCCTCGAACTGGTACATCTCCTTGCTGACAATATCCGAACTGTCGCCTACCGAACGCTTGAACAAAGCGGTCTCTTCCAAAATAGGGGTTTCAATATAGCCGTAGCCATAGCGTTTGGCTACCTTGATGGCTGTAGTGACGATATGCACAAAACGTTGTGCGTCATCGAAGGTGAGGTCTTTCATACCGCGTAGGGGTTTGATCATAATTGAGCCTTTTCATATGTGGAGATCGCCTTTTTATCCGCGGACCATGCTTTACAGAAGACAGGGGCGTTCCATTGCATATTCCGGGTAAAATGGATGCAATTATACCTTCAAGTAGGTAAGAATGGATTGATGAATGTTTTCCACGGTATCTGCTGCATCGATAAAGAGGTGGGGAATGCCGAGTCTGAGTACCGTCTCTTTCATATGTTCCTGTACGCGGAGAAGATACTCAAGCCCACGCAGTTCGATGCCGTCAAGACTCTTTTGGGAAGTGCGCTCTCTGAGTGTTTCCATATCGGTCAGGAAGAGGATGATGCGGTCGGGAAAATGTCCTTTGAGGGCAAAATGGTTCAGCCTGACCAGTTCATCAAAATCGAAATCACCATTGGCCAGGGCATAGCCTATACCGGAGATGAAACCTCTGTCGGAGACGACCAGTTTGTTCTGGTTGGGTTCTATCACTGTTTCGTAGTGTTCCGCCCTGTCAGCGAGGAAAAGAAGCAATTCTGCTCTTTTGGATCGCAGCGAATCGCTCAAAAGGATTGCCCTGGCCTGTTCGCCGAAAGCTGTACCGCCGGGTTCATGGGTGGTGATAATGCCCGGATGTGCTTTTGCAAGCCGTTCTATCTGTGTGCTTTTCCCGCAAGTATCGATACCTTCAAAAAGAATATACATTATTTCCGGTACTCCTGTATCATACGGAAAGTCTCTGAGGGAAGAAGGTGATCGACCTTTCCGTCATAAGCGAGGATGGCACGTACGACTGAAGAGCTGACAAAAGCATGTTCGAGACTTGGCATCAGGTAAATGGTCTCAAGCTCTTTCTTCAATGAAGCATTCGCATAACCCATTTGAAGCTCATACTCGAAGTCACTGACGGCTCTGAGGCCTCTGACAACGATATTGGCAGCAAGGTCATCGGAGAGATCGACAAGGAGTTTGTCGAACCCCGTTACTTCTATTTTTGGAAAATCTTTTGTAGCAGACTGCACCATCTGTATACGCTGTTCAAGGGTGAACATCGGCTTCTTGGCATCGGAAGCAGCTACAGCAACGACGATACAGTCGAACATATTGCAGGCACGTTTGATAATATCCAGATGGCCATTGGTGATAGGATCGAAAGTCCCGGGATAGATCGCTTTTCTCATTGGAAAAATCCTTTGGATTTTTTAGTGAGGAGGTAGGAGGTAGGAGTGAGGAGTGTCGGTAGGCATTGCTTTGCAATGCTTTTATTGATGGAGTGAGATGTCATGTTGTCCTCTATCATAAAATAAAAGCTTTCTGAAAGAAAGCATACCATAACTATTCACTATTCATTATTAATGATTCATTTCCAACGATCATACAGATCATTGGAAATGCCCAGCACATCATACCATTTCCCGATGATGAACTTTTCCATTTCCTCGAGTGAATTGTGTTCGGAGTAGTAGCCCATGACCGGCGGGGCTATGATGACACCGAGTGAGGCCAGTTTCTGCATATTTTCCAGGGCTATGGCCGAAAAGGGAAGCTCGCGGGGGGCCAGGAGTAACTTTTTCTGTTCTTTAAGTGCTACAGCAGCCACCCGGGTGGCAAGATTGTCACTGATACCGCAGGCGATCTTGGCCAGAGTATTCATGGAGCAGGGGATGATCGCCGTAGCATCGACGCGAAAAGAGCCTGAAGAGACGGAGGCAGCGATATTTTGGCTGTGGTGCAGTGTGACTCTTTTGTTCTCGAAAGATGCGACGGTCAGGGCATTGTCGGAGACAATGACATGCACGTCAATATCTGAAGGCAGATAATCGATGAATTTTTTTCCCAGTGCAACACCGCTTGCCCCGGTAATGGCAACGACCAGCTTCACATCTTCTCCTTATCATAATTTAGGGCACCTCTAAAATAACGTGCAATGTATGGCACCAAAATATATTACCGCACCAACTAACATCCTTCATGTTTGATGCTGTGATTTCGTGCATAGGCAAGGCGGATCTTTGCAGGACTAGCCGTAGCTAATTCAAAAAGATCCAACGCAGTCCTATGGGCGAAAGCACAGCACCCTTCGGGGAGAACGATAAGAGGCGACCTGCAAGCAGATAAATCCTCGCATTCCCTACGGGGAGTCCTTCGTATTTCTCTACTCGCATCTCACCTTTTCTCGTTCTCTCAAACATGAAGGATGTTAGTTGGTGCGGTAATAAACACAACAGATTAAATAAAACATATGATTATAGCACAAGAAAGTAAGAGTTGAAAATCAACCAAAAAGCCTGCAAAACAAGGAAGTTTACAATGAAGTAAAGGGAGAATGGCTTTTTGGTTGTGAAAAGGCGGCTCTCAAGAGAAAAACAAGGAAGTTTACAATTTTGGACAAGGAGTAAAACAAAATCTCTTGAAAAGGCTGCCACCTTTCTTAAGAGCAGTATAACCCATGGAGATTAATAGAGGGTAATAAAAGGTTAACAGATAATTTTTTATATCAATGGAAAAATAATGGAAAAGTCTATGGAGCGGGCGAACGGGATCGAACCGTCGACCCTCACCTTGGCAAGGTGATGCTCTACCGCTGAGCTACGCCCGCTTAGTCATAGATATAACGCAAAATGAACAAAGTACATCTTTGCTACGCTAACGCTGAGTTTTCTTCGGCAGAAAGCCCACGCACCAGTGCGTTATCCGTTAAGGAATGGAGCGGGAGACGGGACTCGAACCCGCGACCCTCAGCTTGGAAGGCTGACGCTCTAGCCAACTGAGCTACTCCCGCAAAAGAGTTTTTGTCTGCAAACTGCAAACAGGCTATTGATATAAATATTAAAAGTTTTGCTGGGCTTCACCCAAAAAAACATTCTATCAAATGGTACCGCAGGGCGGATTCGAACCGCCACGCCCGAAGGCAGAAGATTTTGAGTCTACCAAGTCTACCAGTTCCATCACTGCGGCATGTACATCCTGAAATGTAGAAAGAATTCTACTCCGGCATCACTTAAAAAGTGTTTAGATGAATGAAAAAAGCTTCTTTTATGACAATTTGCCATTTTTTCATAGATGGCTAAAGTTTCTACGTTATAATATCTTCATTAATTAATATTAAAATATTCTTATAGCAGGACGACGAGTGAAAATCGCTATTATCATTACAGCTATTCTTTTTATGTACGGTGCGTTCTCCACCATTTTCCATGAAACGGCGCTGGTAGGGAACATTGGAAAGACTGTGGGGGAAACGAACCTCTATCTTTTCGGTTATTTTGCCTATATCAATATCTTTATTCTTTTCTATCCGCTCTATAAACTTTATACAAAGCCGGCGGTACGAAAGGAGATCGATTTTTATTTGGGCTGGATACTGCTTTTCATCGGTGCAGTGCTCTTTGAATCACTGATCCTTGAAAAAGGGCAGATCGGTTTCATCGGTACACAGATCGTAGGATTCCTCGCTCCTATGATAGGAAAGGCTGGCCTCTGGCTGCTCTGGCTGATGATCATGGCGCTTTCTCTTGTTTTCATACTCGAAGATGATTTTTCATGGAGATCGCTTATACCTCGGAAGAAAGCGAAGAAGACGAGAAACAGGGGGGAAGGAAGGTCTTTGGGTCAAATAATGGAACCCGTTGGCAACGGTTTCAAAAAATTATTCAAAGTGATCTTTACCAACCCTTTTTCTTCTCCGAGACTTGAAGACGAAATGATGCCGATCCTTGATACCGTTGAAGAGAAGCCGAAAAAAGTACGCAAACCCAGAAAGACAGCAGCAAAAAACAAAACACTCCCCAAGCCAAAAGAGAGAATGATCGATGATCTTGACGGAAAAAATGAACCTTCCCTTAACGAAATAATCGAGATGGAGCATGAAGCAGAAGCCGTATCTGCGAGTACAGCGGAAGAAGCAGGCAGAAAACCTTCCGGAAGCAGCAAGAGCGGTGTTGAGATCGTTGAGGAGCTGGAAGAGAACTCCAAACTGCTCGACCAGATAGAAAAGGGAAAAGTGGCAAAGCCAAAGAACTTCAAACTGCCCAAGATCGATTTCCTTCAGAAAGCACCCAAAGCGACCAGGAAGATGAACGAAGCGGAGATCGACAGGAAGATCGAAGAGCTGCTCTCCAAACTGGCGCAGTTCAAGGTGGATGGCGATGTGGTGCGTACCTACAGCGGGCCATTGGTCACGACCTTCGAGTTCAAGCCTGCACCCAATGTAAAGGTTTCCAAGATCCTAGGGCTGCAGGATGACCTTGCCATGGCGCTGAGTGCGGAGACCATCCGTATCCAGGCGCCGATCCCCGGGCGTGATGTCGTAGGCATAGAGATCCCCAACGAGAATATCGATACGATCTATCTGCGCGAGATCCTTGAAAGCGATCTTTTCAAAGAGTCCAAGTCTCCACTGACCGTTGCACTGGGAAAAGATATCGTGGGCAAACCTTTTATTACCGATATCAAGAAATTGCCGCATCTTCTTATCGCTGGAACGACAGGTTCGGGTAAATCAGTCGGGATCAATGCCATGATCCTCTCTCTGCTGTACCGGAATGACCCGGAGCATCTCAAGCTGATGCTGATAGACCCGAAAATGCTGGAGTTCGCCAGTTATGAGGATGTCCCGCACCTGATCACTCCGGTGATCACGGAGCCGGTAAAAGCGATTGCAGCACTGGCGAACATGGTGGGAGAGATGGAGCGCCGCTACAAGCTGATGGCCGAAGCACGTACCAAGAATATCGAGAACTATAATGAAAAAGCCAAAAAAACAGGAGCGGAACCCTTCCCCTATATCGTGGTCGTCATAGACGAACTGGCGGATCTGATGATGAACGGCGGGAAAGAGGTGGAGCTCTCCATCGCCCGTCTGGCACAAAAGTCCAGAGCCTGCGGTATTCACCTGATCGTGGCTACGCAGCGTCCGAGTGTCGATGTGGTCACCGGCCTTATCAAGGCGAACCTGCCCTCAAGATTGAGCTATCGGGTCGGTTCGCGTATCGACTCGAAGGTCATTCTGGACTCCCTGGGAGCGGACAGCCTGCTCGGACGAGGGGACGGATTGTTCACACCACCCGGATCGACAGGGCTGGTGCGTATCCATGCACCGTGGAATACCGAAGAGGAGATCGAAGAGGTCGTAGAGTATATCAAGGCGCAGCGTGCACCGGAATATGATGAGAGCTATTTGGTTTCGGGAGGTGCGGCTGGGGGCAGCGGCGGCGGTGAGGGCGGTGATGTCGATCTTGATCCGCTTTTTGAAGAGGCCAAGCAGATCGTGCTCAATGATAAGAAGACCTCTATTTCATACCTGC
>JALSTF010000011.1 GCA_026983895.1 Sulfurovum sp. | reverse complement strand
ATCTTTTTTATTGTTTGTTTATCTTTTTATCTTTACAGGTATGTTTGCTGTTGCCTATCCTCTTATTTTTATGGTGGATAAATCCACCCTACAGTTTTTACCGCGTAGGGTGGGCTTACCCACCGCATTTGGCTTCTCTTTTCTCTGTTTTCTCAACGCTCAATACTCAACGCTCAACGCTTTTTCGCTAAAATACCCTAATTCATATTTACAGGATATCATTATGTCTAAAAAAATCGCTTCTGCCCGTATTTCAGAGAAAAGTTCACAGCTCCTTCAGGATCTCAACAACTCACTTCCTTTTGACAAAGTGCTCTACAGGGAGGACATTGAAGGTTCTTTGGCCCATGCATTCATGCTCAGCGAACAGGGGATTATTTCCAAAGAGGATTTTGCCAAGATCGAGTCAGGATTGAAGGAGATACTTGAAGAGATAGAGTCGGGGATATTCAAGTTGGATGGCGAGGATGAAGACATCCATATGGCGATCGAAGGCAGACTGACCGAAAAAGTAGGGGATGCAGGCAAGCGTTTGCATACAGCACGAAGCCGTAACGACCAGGTGGCGCTCGATTTCAGGCTCTATGTGCAGCGTAACACGCAAACAATAGCAAAACTGCTGTTGGAAAACATTGCAACACTGGTAAAGGTTGCGGAAGAGCATGCCGAAACGATGCTGCCGGGCATGACTCATCTACAGCATGCACAGCCTATTAATTTCGGCTATCATATGATGGCCTATGCTTCCATGTTCAAGCGTGATCATGAACGTTTTATGAGTTCTTATGAACGTAACAACTATTCGCCTATCGGATGTGCTGCTTTAGCTGGTACACCACATCCCGTAAATCGCCAGATAACTTCTGACAGACTTGGTTTCAATGCTCCTACTCTCAACTGTCTGGATACAGTCAGTGATCGTGATTTTGCTTTGGAAATCCTTTTTAATATTTCAACGATGATGATGCATATGAGCCGTTTGAGTGAGGAACTTATCTTGTGGTCAGCAGCTGAATTTAAGTGGGTGACGCTGAGTGACAGACATGCGACAGGAAGCTCCATCATGCCACAAAAGAAAAACCCTGACATACCAGAGTTACTGCGTGGCAAGACGGGGCGAGTGAACGGTAACCTAGTAGCACTGCTTACCGTGATGAAAGGTCTGCCGCTTGCCTACAATAAAGATATGCAGGAAGATAAAGAGGGGGTATTTGATTCTGTACGAACGGCTATTCTTTCCCTTCAGGTCCTTGCAGAGATGATCGCCGATATGACAATCAATAAAGAAGCGATGGAGGCAGCCTGTATGGTTGGCCATCTCTCTGCTACCGATCTTGCAGACTATTTGGTCAAAGAGCAGGGACTTCCTTTCCGTGATGCCTATCATATCACTGGAAATGTAGTGAACCTTGCTGAAAAGAAAGGATTGGATATTTCCGAACTTTCACTCGATGAGCTGCAAAGTATCGACAATCGAATCGGTGAAGGTGTGGTGGCATTGCTCGACAACCGTGCTTCGATGAATGCACGCCTTTCCGAAGGCGGAACGGCCACGGCAAGAACACTGGAGCAAATCGAAAGTTTGAAAGATTGGCTACAAAAACAGTAGAAAAAATCAAGGAGAAAACGGTCAAACCGAGTTATTGTCCTTGATCGCAAAGAGGTGCTCTGAAATGTATTGCAGGGTGTTGCCTCTGTCTGCACCCTGTAAAATCCTGTACTAGATACTTTTATGCGGATCTTCGTGTTGATGGTTCCAGATGAGCTTGCCTCCGCCCAATAAATGAAAATGCAGATGCTTTATTTCTTGCCCGCCGTCATTTCCGTTGTTGGTGATGAGTCTGTACCCTGTCTGATCTATCCCCACTTTTTTTGCGACCTCCTGTATGAACGGTGTCATATCGGCCATCATTTCCGGTGTCACATCCTGAAAACAGTCCACATGCTGTTTGGGAATAATAAGTATATGAACCGGCGCTTTGGGGTAGAGGTCATGAAATGCCAGAAAATGGTCGTCTTCAAGTACTGTATTGTTGGGGATCTCACCATTGACAATTTTGCAGAATATGCACATAATATTATCCTTTATATCGTATATTTGAATTAGAGAACATTGTCTCCATTCTTTGTTTTGATCATTGGATTATATCACATAAAAATCGCAATAAACCCCTCTATTAGTTACTTTTGGATAAAATCACGTCAATTATATTGCGATAGATAGAGGTTCTATGGAAAATTTGGAAGAGAAGATCCTTCAGGCAGATTCGCTTGAAGCGTTGGAAAAAGTACGTATTGAGCTTTTTGGAAAAAAAGGTGTACTGGCAGCAGAATTTGCAAAAATGAAAGATGTACCCGGACCGGAAAAGAAAGCATTTGCCCAAGGGCTCAATGAAAAAAAGGCAGCTTTGCAGGCAGTATTTGATGCACACTATGAGGTATTGAAAGCCGAAGAGATAGAAAAAGTACTCAAAAGTGAAGCGATCGATGTATCACTTTACGGGACTTTGGCACAAAAAGGTGCTTTGCACCCGGTCATGGAAACGATGGATAAGATCATTGATTATTTTGTAGCGATGAACTTTTCAGTGGAAGACGGTCCGATGGTAGAGGATGATTTTCATAACTTTGAAGCGTTGAACCTGCCAAAATACCATCCGGCACGCGATATGCAGGATACATTCTATTTCAAAGACGGAGGACTTCTGAGAACACATACCTCGCCGGTACAGATAAGAACGATGCTTGAGACAAAACCGCCTATTAGAATGATCGCTCCAGGATCCGTTTTCAGGCGTGACTATGACTTGACACATACACCGATGTTCCATCAGGTTGAAGGATTGGTGGTTGACAGCAAGGGCAAGGTGAGTTTTGCGAACCTTAAAGCGATATTGACTGATTTTCTGCAATATATGTTTGGAGATGTCGAAGTACGTTTCAGACCGAGTTTCTTCCCTTTCACCGAGCCTTCGGCTGAAGTGGATATCAGCTGTATTTTCTGTGAAGGAAAAGGATGTCGTGTCTGTTCGCATACCGGCTGGCTGGAAGTACTTGGATGCGGGATCGTCGATCCCAATGTGTTCAAAGCGGTAGGCTATGAAGATGTGAGCGGATATGCATTTGGTCTGGGTGTGGAGCGTTTTGCAATGCTGATACACAAGATACCGGACTTGAGAAGTCTGTTTGAGGGAGATATTCGTTTGTTGGAGCAGTTTAGATGATAGTGACAAGAAGTTGGTTAAATGAATTCATAGACCTTTCCGAGGTAAGTAACGACACACTGTATGAGACCTTCAATGCGATCGGTTTGGAAGTAGACAGTATTGATCAGATCAGGATCGATCCGAAAGTTGTTATCGGGAAGATCCTCTCCTGCGAGAAGCACCCCAATGCGGACAAACTCAATGTCTGCCATATCGATGTAGGCGGAAAGACCGAGCAGATCGTTTGCGGTGCAGCCAATGTGGTCAATGCAGAATATGTTGCCGTGGCTACCATCGGTGCAGTGCTTCCCGGAAATTTCGAGATCAAAGATGCAGAACTCCGAGGTGTGAAAAGTGCAGGGATGGTTTGTGCCTCTTCTGAGCTTGGATTGCCGGAGATGGGCAAAGGTATTATGATACTGGATGAGAGCATCGGAGTGTTGGAAACAGGAAAGCCTTTGAATGACTATGCCTGTGTTGCGGATACGATCATTGAGCTGGAATTGACAGCCAATAGGGGTGACTGTTTAAGTATTTACGGTGTGGCACGTGATTTGAGTGCCGCACTCAATATTGAAATGAAGCCGTTCGAATATAAGCAGGAAGAGCGAATGAAGCTCGGGATCGCACGGAATGCCGAATTGCACACAGAAGGTGAGATGGATGCGGATCTGCGCTATAAACTTGCGACCCTGGAAAATATTCAGGACACTTTTCTGATACAGCTTCGTTTGGCGATGGTCAACGTAGAAGCTGAAGGAAAATTGGCAAAAATACTGGCTTATGCAACGCATACGACCGGCGTGATCCTCCGGATCTATGATTGCAAACCTCTTTGTAATGAGGATGAAAAAATTGTTGTGATTCCACGATGCAGAGAGAAAGGAATCATCGAAATCACGACACATGGGAAGGTGCTCAGTATCGTTGGTGTAGATCAGACTGACGCGTCCAAAGCTACAGACAGTACGCAAAAACTTTTGATTGAGGCAAGCTATATTGATCCGGATTTGCTGGTAGAAGCCGTTGCAAAAAGCGGATTGAAAACAGACGATCTTTACTATAAGACTTCCAGAGGATCGAACCCGGATCTTGTCTTTGGCCTTCAATTCATGGCTTCCCTTATGGATACATACAGTGATATCAGCTGTTATGAAGGGACGCTGGATGTGCATGTAGAGCGTCAAAAAAAGAAGATTATTGTCGATTCGAAAGAACTTTCCTCGATCATCGGGATGGATGTGGAAATGAACAGGATCGTCACGATTTTGAAAAAACTGGATTTCGAGATCACGATGATGGACCATGAGCATGTGGCGGTGACGGTACCTCTTTTCAGGCATGATATAAAAAATATTCAGGATATTACAGAAGAGGTTGTCCGTATCATAGGGATCAATAATATTCAGGCAAAACCATTTGTTTTTGCCGAAAAAAGACGATTGAATGCAACTTCAGAGAGATACAAAGCAAAAAAGGCTTTCAAGCATAGAGCTGTCGGAAATGGTTTTTTTGAAAATGTAAGTTATGTCTTTACCGAAAGAGCAGTGCTTGAAAAATATGGTTTTTCAACGGTAGAAAGCGATCTTGATATAGCCAACCCGATCGCCGAAGAGCTCAATACGCTGCGCAGTACTCTGCTTACAAACTTGCTCAATGCGGTCAAACGCAATGTGAATTATACCAAGAAATCAATTCCTCTTTTTGAAGTCGGTGCAGTATTCGGAAGCCGAAGGGAACAGTCAGAAGTGATCTCATTCGTATTCTCTGGACAGATAGAAGGAGAGAATGTAAGCAATGCCGGGAAACCGGAAATGGTGGATTTTTCAGCATTTGCAAAAAAGATCGGTGCTGTTGTCGGTACTTTTGAACTGCTTCCCTGCACGCAGGACAATGCGCTGATACATCCCTACCAGTCTGCGGATATTTCAGTGAATGGTGAAATCTGCGGATATTTAAGCAAGCTGCATCCAACGGTACAGGAAGCATATGGTATCCCTGTAACATTCATTGCCGAGATCTCCCTGGATGCTTTGTTGCCAACACACATGAATGCGGAGCCGATCTCCAAATTCCAGGGGGTATATAAAGATCTCTCTGTTGTGATAGACAAATCTATGCGATACTATGAAGTGGCCAAAGTACTTAACGGACTTGGACTTCCTATGTTGAAAGACAGTTATCCTGTAGATATTTACGAAGATGAAAAACTGGGAGATAAAAAATCTCTGACTGTACGTTTTTTCATCCAATCGATGGATAAAACGCTTGAAGACAGTGATATTGAAGGTGTCATGGAAAAGGTCATGTCTG
>JALSTF010000010.1 GCA_026983895.1 Sulfurovum sp. | reverse complement strand
TTCCACCCTTGCCACACCTTCTTCGACAGCTGCTTTTGCTACAGCGGAAGCGACCCAGATAAGTGCTTCTTTGTTAAAAGGAAGCGGGATAATATGTTCTTTCCCGTATGCGATATCGTCATTGTGATAAGCCGCTTTGACGTAGTAAGGTACCGGCTCTTTCGCCAGCTCTGCCAACGCTTCGGCCGCTGCCATTTTCATCCCTTCAGTGATCTTTCTCGCACGTACATCCAGTGCGCCTCTGAAAATGAAAGGGAAACCGAGGACATTGTTCGTCTGGTTGGGATAGTCCGAACGGCCGGTCGCCATAATGACATCGTCGCGTACCTCTTGAACCTCTTCGGGCAAGATCTCCGGTGTAGGGTTCGCCAAAGCGAAGATCACAGGTTCCGGTGCCATTTTGGCGACCATCTCTTTGCTTAAAGCGCCCGCGACACTGAGGCCGAGGAACATATCTGCTCCCTCTATGGCGTCATCGAGTGTTTTGGCATCGGTCTCGACCGCGAACTCTTCCTTATACTTGTTCAGATCGTCCCTTTGGGTAGAGATAACCCCTTTGGAGTCACACATGATGATATTCTGCACACCCAGGGCTTTGTACATCTTTGCACAGGAGATCCCCGCTGCACCCGCACCGTTGATGACGATCTTGATCTCTTCCACTTTTTTTCCGGTCAGGTCAAGGACATTGATAAGGCCCGCTGTCGTGATGATGGCCGTACCATGCTGGTCGTCATGGAAAACAGGAATATCGAGTTCCTCTTTGAGAATGCGTTCGATCTCAAAACATTTCGGTGCCTTGATATCTTCCAGGTTGATCCCTCCGAATGTCGGTGCGATCGCCTTGCATGCCGCTACGATCTCCTCAATCGTGTGCACATCCAGTTCGATATCGAAGGCATCGACATTGGCGAATTTTTTGAAAAGAACGGATTTTCCCTCCATCACGGGTTTGGATGCAAGGGGGCCGATGTCTCCCAGTCCCAGCACCGCTGTACCATCTGAAACGACCCCGACAAGATTGGCACGGTTCGTGTATTCGAATGAAAGGTTCTCATCTTTTTCAATTTCCAGACAGGGGATCGCTACACCCGGTGTATACGCCAAAGAGAGTTCAAATTGTGTATTGCAGGGTTTGACAAGATCAATACCTATCTTCCCGCCAATGTGATATTCCAGCGCTTTTTCTTTTGTGATTTCCGACATACATATCCTTTAAACTTTAAAATGAAGAGCACTTCTAGTGGCCCCTTTATGGTCTTTAGAGGTGTTCTGGGATTTATTATACTGCAAGTAGACTAATGAGAAGAAAAATATTTACCTACAGGGCACCTTCATCTTAGCGATGGCTAGGACTTGAAAACCTCTTGCAAAATCCTACATTTGCAAAACCCATTGTGCGCATTACCTATTATTGGAGGTGCACTAAAAGTCAAAAATTGTATCATGTAAAGGTGAATGAACATATTTACTTCGGTCCCAAGCCGAAAGAACAGACTCGTCAGGGAGTTCCCTCTCTACAGGGACGGTGATGCCAACTGCTGCCCAAGGGCGTTACCCTACAGTTCGCTATCGATCAGACGATGGTATTTCGTTTTATCGGCAGGATTACAGTGGATCCGGCCATGCTCCCACCCATTGTGGTACGAATCGTTGCCCTTGAACATTGCATGGTTTTTGGTATAGGTGCCCAAAGAAGTCGTACATCCGTCCCTTACTCCCTGTTTATATTCCTCATTCCTGTTGGTACCGAAGTTGCGTCCCTGATAAACGAATGCCCCCGGTGAAGCCGGAAAATCGCTTCCTCTCACATCCGGCCCTCCTGTACACCCGGTCAATAAAAATGAGCCTGCGGCAAAGAGTGACAGTATTGCAAATCCTGTATATTTCATGAAATTCCTTGTGGTATTGGTCTGGTTGGCATAAATTATATCAGAAAGTTTATACAGAAAGAGGTTAAAAGTAAATATCATATTCAATCCTTTATCTTTTTTAAAATGATAAATTTAATGATATTTTGAAAAAATTAACGAAGTATAACCACTAAATTGATAAGATTTAAAATCTTAATATTTATGGAGTTACACATGAAAAAAACAGCCTCTGCCCTACTTGCTTTTGCCCTGTTTACAGGGATACTATCCGCTGCTCAATACAGGAAACACCGGGTCAATCCCTATCCGATCAGCGCGACAAAATTTAAGCTGCTCGATGCGAACGGCAACACTATCCGTACTGTCGATCTGACAGGAAAGGATTTTATCGTGGTCTCTGTACGTGAACCCGGAAGTGACGGACAAATGTATGCGGTGGACCGTGACGGGACCATCTGGTGGCACGGCCTCATCTCATCGGGTGCCGGCGGGGGAAAACTGGTCAAGAAGAATGGAAAGCTCGTTCCTGTCGGAGGGCATGAGACCAACAGCAATATTTTCCATATCCTGGCAAAACGAAGATTCCATATGTCCCAGACCCATCCCGACCCCAGCGGTGTCAACAATATGGATTTTGAACTGCTGTTTACACAGGATGGACAGGCACTGCACCTCGGCAACACCGCGGCCATGTCACACGGATGCATCCATGTCGGCAGACAGGATATCTCCTCGCTTTTCAAATGGGCGCATGTCGGCATGCCTGTTGTCGTGATGAGAGGGCATTATAAACAATTCCTGAAACAGGAAGTGGACCAGTTCATAGAAGACTTGCACCAATACAATGCCGCGACCGGCAGCCACAAATAAAAAGCAGGAACGCATATGCACATTCAATCGATCCTGCTGGCAGTCATGATCTCTCTGGCATCTTTGCATGCCGAGGAAGGGTTCCAGGTCGTTGCAGACCAGGTACAACAAGAGTTCGATGCACACATGAAACAGGAACTCAAAAAACAGCTCAAACATGCATCCAAAAAAGTACAACATCTTTACAAGGCCATCAACTACGAACCGATATGGGTCGACAAAGATTACCTTTCCTACCACTCGGAAATGCTGATCTCAGAACTTAAATCCGATTTTAAAAAGGGCCTCTACAAAAATATCAAAGCAGAATACAGTCGTCTGATACCCTACGAGAACAAGGTTTTTGCCTCCAACGCCATCAAGGATAAGGTTAAAATAGAGATCGGCATGATGCAGCTTTATGCAGACAGCATCAACGACATTCTCAAAGATAAAAAGAGCCCATACAATGCCGTAACACTGCTGCAAAAAGCGGTCAAAGAAAAAAGTGTCATGTCCGCTATAGATGAGATAGCAGGAGACAGGATCGTTGATGCCACTTTCCAGCGTGACCTGAACATTACCAAGGTGCAGGCACAACAGGGAAAATACAGAGAACTCGCCAAAAGGCTCATGGGCAAAGACAAGAAAGAGCGTCTCAATGCTATGTATGAACTGCTTCACTATAGACCATTGTGGATCACGAAAAAAGGCCTGACCGACTATACCCATACGCTGTTCGACCAGATCGCATCCGATATCACGCTGGACAAGAACGGTACGATCTATCAGGAGTACCGGACACTCAAAGCCGAAACAGTGCCCACCGATAAAAAAGAGATCGTGGCCAAAGAGTTTCAATTTGCCAAACTGTATCAGGATTATATGTCCCATGTACTGTATGGGGATATTGACTGGAAAAAGTTTCAGCGCAATTTGAGAAAAACACGCAGGCATGGGGTATGGACCGTACACCCTATTTTGGCGACACCGGAATCGCTGCTCATTGAATCTTTGAAATACAAGTCGCTCAAACATGCATTCCAAGAAGCAAAACCTGCTTTTCACCATTATGACAGAATGCTTGCCGCTTTGAAAAAATATCAGGACATCGCTGCACACGGCGGCTGGGAAGAACTGCCCGATTTCAAAAACCTCAAACCAGGTATGCG
>JALSTF010000009.1 GCA_026983895.1 Sulfurovum sp. | reverse complement strand
CCTTCAGATAGAGGCTGGGGCAGAGTATTACCTGGATGATGCTTTTTACGATAAACTGGAAACAACGCCGATCATGAGTATCGCAGGGGAGTACATCCTTTTTGAAAGTTCCTATATTTCCAAACCTCTGCAGATGGAAGAGATGATCTTCGCCATAGGCGAAGCGGGCTACAAACCCATGCTGGCGCATCCTGAACGCTACCGCTATATCAAAGATCCGCAAAAGGAGTACCGCCGTTTCAAAGAACTGGGGGTCTTTTTTCAGGTAAATCTCAACTCTTTCGGAGGGCATTACGGCAAAGGTGCACAGGGTTTGGCACATTATCTGAATAAAGCGGGGCTCATCGATTTTCTCGGTTCAGATACGCACCATAAAAAACAGGTTGATTCGCTTGAAGCGATCTTTTATTCGGATGTGTATCATGATATTTTCAAACACAATACCATTAAAAACGATGATTTAATATAAACATGTTATGATATGAAAAAATATGAAACAGGGAGGGAAAATGAAATGTCTACCATCAAAGGGATAGGTACAGTGCTTTTTGCGCTTTTTTTGGTCGGATGCAGCAGTGACGAGAATTATAAACTGGTACAGACGACCCATACCGTCGAGAGCCAAAAGGTGGCGAACCGCAGTATAGAGTATCGTATATTGCCGCAGGACAGGCTCGAAGTGGTCCTTTACAAGGATCCAAATCAGGAGAATATGGCAGCCTCCGGCGAACTGGGGCAGAAAATGACAAGCAAGGGGATTCTGGTCGATACCGCAGGAAATGTCATACTTCCGCTCATTGGGAAAGTACATGTGGCGGGACTTACCCAGACGCAGGCAGCAGACAAGATCACACGTATGTATAAAAAATATCTCAATACGCCCTCCGTTTATGTTGAAGTGCTCAACAAACGTATACTGGTACTGGGAGAAGTCAACAAACCGGGTGTTGTCCCTCTGGATAAAGAAAAGATGACACTTTTTGAAGCTATTGCCCATGCGGGGGACCTGACGGATGATGCGGTCAGGAACCACATCGTCATTCTTTCCAACACTTCACATGGCATGCAGATGAGGACGATCAACCTGACACGCTTCGATACAATGAATTATGCAAACCTGATGCTGCGTCCCAACGATATCGTTTATGTACAGCCAAACGACTGGAAAGAGTTCAGGGTAGCATCCAAGAATTTCACTTCGCCGTTTGAAACCATTACCAAGATCGCTGCACCGTTCGTGACACTTAAATACCTGAGCGACTAAGGGAAGCCCTATGATGCTTTCCGGGTTCTTCTTTGCTTTTTTGCTCTCTGCCGCTTTGATAGGGTATGTAAGAAGCAAAGCAGAAAAATGGGGAATGGTCGATATCCCGAATGATCGCAGCAGCCATACAGACCGAACTCCCAGAAGCGCCGGTATCGGTTTTTTTATGGCAGCTGCAGTGGTACTGCCGCTCTTCAACCCTGCTTTGGTATTTTCCCACCTATGGGCTTTTACGGCGATCTTTCTTGTTTTTATCGTGGGTGTCCTGGATGACCATCACAATACCTCTCCAAATACGAAATTCTTCGTCATCATACTGAGTACGGTCTTCCTCTACTTTGACGGATTGCTGATCGATGACCTGGGCACTTTTTGGGGAATACAACTCTCGCTGGGCTGGTTGGCTTTGCCTTTTACTGTATTCGCTGTCACCGGATTTACCAATGCGCTCAATCTCGCCGACGGGCTTGACGGCCTGGCAGGAACGCTTTCCATCGTGATACTGCTTGGCTTCTTCACGTTGGGATATACCCATGGTGATGACTTCATGATGTCTCTTTCCGGTATGTTTATCGCTGTAGTGCTTGCTTTTCTTCTCTATAACTGGCATCCGGCTTCTATTTTCATGGGAGACAGCGGTTCTTTGACCCTGGGGTTCGTTATCTCCCTTCTGGCGATACACTCTCTGAAGTATCTGCCTGCGGTGAGCATACTTTTCGTAGCGGCCATTCCCATTCTTGATACTTTGGTTGTGATGATCCGCCGGAAACGAAAAGGGCGGTCCATGTTCTCTGCGGACCGCTGCCATATCCATCATATCATGAGGCACTTTTTTGCCAAAGATACCCCCCGGACCGTTCTCTTTCTGGGCATACTTCAAGCCATCTATACCTTTACCGGCCTGCAGCTGGGCAAAACTTCCGATGAGGGCTACCTGCTGATGCTTTTCATCCTGAATGTGGCCATGGTCTATCTTTTCCTCGGCGCAATGATCAAACGCCAGAAAAGGGATTGTTAGCACATCTTTCCTAAGGCTAAACACTCTCAACACTTTTCGCTATAATAGCTCCCATAAAAATGAAGAGGATTTCGAGTGAAGAATGCAATATTTCACATTAAAAATTGCCCAGAGGAAATACCTTTAGGTGCAAACCCGGAGTTATCTTTATGAAGATAGCTATCGCCGGTACAGGCTACGTTGGTCTTTCCAACGGTATCCTTCTGTCACAACACAACGAAGTAGTAGCTTTGGACATCATCCCTGAAAAGGTTGAGATGATCAATGCAAAAAAGTCTCCTATTGAAGATAAGGAGATCGAAGCATACTTGAAAAGAGATGATCTTAACTTCAAGGCTACACTTGACAAAGAAGAAGCGTATAAAGATGCCGATTTTGTCATCATCGCAACACCCACGGACTATGACCCTGAAACAAACTACTTTAACACGAAGACGATAGAGTATGTCATCACAGATGTTATAGCGTATAATCCCGATGCAGTGATGGTCATTAAGTCCACGGTTCCTGTAGGCTATGTAGAGCGTGTGAAAAAAGAGTTCAATACAGAAAACATCCTCTTCTCTCCCGAATTTTTGCGAGAGGGTTCCGCCCTCTATGACAACCTTTACCCTTCACGTATCATCGTGGGGGAGAAGAGTGAACGGGCGAAAGTTTTTGCCGACCTGCTGAAACAGGGTGCCCTTAAAGAGGATATCCCGGTACTCTTCACCGACTCTACCGAAGCCGAAGCCATCAAACTCTTTGCCAATACCTATCTGGCAATGCGTGTAGCCTACTTTAACGAATTGGATTCCTATGCACAGACACACGGATTGCATACGAAAGATATCATCGAAGGGGTCGGTCTCGATCCGCGTATCGGTACCCACTATAACAACCCGAGTTTCGGTTACGGCGGCTACTGCCTCCCCAAAGATACCAAACAGCTCCTGGCCAACTACCAGAATGTCCCTTCCAATATGATCGAAGCCATCGTCAACTCTAACAGGACGCGGAAAGACTTCATCGCGGACAGTATCATTGCAAGATTGCCAAAAGACAAAAATGGTTTTCCTTCCGGTATTGTCGGGGTTTACAGGCTGATCATGAAAAGCGGTTCTGACAACTTCCGCTCTTCTGCCATTCAGGGGATCATGAAGCGTATCAAAGCCAAGGGTGTCGAAGTGGTCATCTATGAGCCTGTATTGGATACAGAAGAATTTTTCCATTCCCGGGTCATCCATGACCTGCAATCGTTCAAAGAAATGTCAGATGTGATCGTGGCAAACAGGATCACCGAGGATCTAAACGATGTCGAAGAGAAGATCTTTACTAGAGATATCTTTGGAGGTGACAGTTGAAAATCCTTGTCACCGGTACAGCAGGCTTCATAGGCTTTCATTTGGCAAAAAAACTGCTTGAACGCGGGGATGAAGTCATTGGCATAGACAACATCAATGACTATTATGATATCAATCTCAAATATGGCCGTTTAAAAGAGTTGGGGATAGATAGAGAAGAAGTTGAGAAAAGCCCATCACCACTCACGAGTCACCAATCACGAACTTACAACAAGCATCGTTTTTACAAGATGGACTTATCGGATCGAGAGGCGATGGACGTGCTGTTCAAAAAAGAGCAGTTTGATGCGGTGATGAATTTGGCGGCACAGGCAGGGGTGCGTTACTCTCTGGAAAACCCACATGCCTACATACAAAGTAATGTGGTAGGCTTTTTGAACATCCTTGAAGGGTGCCGCAAGCATGGTGTCAAAAACCTTGCGTATGCTTCAAGCTCTTCTGTCTATGGGCTTAATGAGTCTCAACCGTTCAAGACCACCGACAAAACAGAACATCAAGTCAGTCTCTATGCCGCTACCAAAAAATCGAACGAAATGATGGCGCATACCTATGCGCACCTTTACGGCATCCAGACTACGGGACTGCGTTTTTTCACGGTGTACGGACCCTGGGGAAGGCCGGATATGGCTCCTATGCTCTTTACGGATGCCATCTTGAATGACAGGCCTATCAACGTGTTCAACAACGGCAAGATGAGCAGGGATTTTACCTACATTGACAATATCGTCGATGGTGTCATCAAAGTGATAGACAACCCTGCACAACCAAACAGTGCGTGGAATGCCAAAGATCCTGAAATTTCAAGTTCTTCAGCCCCCTACAGACTTTACAACATTGGCAACAATGCGCCTTTACCGTTGATGACGTTCATAGAAACATTGGAAGATGCTCTTGGAAAAAAGGCAGAAAAGAACTTTATGCCGATGCAGGATGGCGATGTGGTCTCTACTTATGCGGATGTGAGCGGGTTGATGAATGATTTTGGCTATAAACCGGAGACGAATTTGGCATATGGAATTGATGAGTTTGTTTCGTGGTATAAAAATTTTTATGGAGAAGTAGATGAATAAATCAAAGATCGCCATCATTGGTCTCGGTTACGTTGGTCTGCCTTTGGCACATGCTTTTAGCGAAAAGTACGATGTTGTCGGTTTCGATATTTCCCAGTGGCGTATCGATGAGCTTAGAGGCGGATACGACCGTACTCTTGAGCTTTCTGAGGCGCAGGTCAAAGCAGCCATTGCCAATGGCATGGAGTTCACCAACGAGCTGGAGGAGATTGCTGATTGCAATATTTATATTGTCACCGTCCCAACGCCTATAGACAAACATAAAAAACCGGACCTTACCCCACTGATCAAGGCGAGTGAGTCTATTGGCAAGGTGCTTACCAAAGATGATATTGTCATTTATGAGTCTACGGTGTATCCTGGGGCTACAGAAGAGGAGTGTGTGCCTGTTCTTGAAAAGTTTTCCGGGTTGACCTTTAACCAGGATTTCTTCTGCGGCTATTCCCCTGAGCGTATCAACCCGGGTGATAAAGAGCACACCGTCACCAAGATCCTCAAGGTCACTGCCGGTTCTACTCCGGAGATCGGTGAGAAGGTCGATGCACTTTATAAAAGTGTCATCACCGCAGGTACGCACCTTGCCCCCTCCATCAAAGTAGCAGAAGCAGCGAAGGTCATTGAAAATTCGCAGCGTGACATTAACATCGCTTTTGTCAATGAACTTGCGATGATCTTCAACAAACTCGGCATCGACACTGAAGCAGTACTTGAAGCAGCAGGAACCAAATGGAACTTCCTGCCTTTCCGTCCGGGTCTTGTCGGCGGTCACTGTATTGGGGTCGATCCTTACTATTTGACACACAAAGCGCAGGAAGTGGGCTACAACCCAGAGATCATCCTTGCAGGCCGCCGTCTCAACGACAACATGGGAATGTATGTTGCCAACCAGGTCATCAAGCTCATGATCAAAAAAGGACAG
>JALSTF010000008.1 GCA_026983895.1 Sulfurovum sp. | reverse complement strand
CACCGCACTCAAGATCCCCAGGGAAATGTTCACCCCCATCTTCGTCATCGGGCGCAGTATCGGATGGATTACCCAGTGGATCGAGTTCAAAAAAGACCCACAGTCCAAGATCGCGAGGCCAAGACAGCTCTACACGGGTGCGTAAGTGCCTCTGCTGGGCTACACCTTCACAGCAACTCTGTTTTACAGAAGCAAAATAAGCACTTTTATTATTTTTTCCATACCTAAAGGTGGGTAGAAAGCAAAAAGGGTTTATTTAGCTATTTAAGACTATCTATGCGGATTTTTGTATTTTTGTGGGGAATAGCAGTCTCTCTGCCGGGCAGAGGAGGAAATTGGTGCGGCAGTTTATTGGCAGCCGACACACTCCTGGGAACGGTCTTCGACATCGTTGCTGCTTTCGGGAGACTGGCTTCGCAGATAGTAGGTCGACTTGAGGCCGAACTTCCATGCATTCATATAGATCTCGTTGAGGTACTTTCCGCTGGCTTTGTCCAGCGTGATGAAAATGTTGAGCGACTGTCCCTGGTCAATCCACTTCTGTCTGATGGCACCGGCTTTGATGAGCACGTTCTGGTCAAGGTCATAGGCCGGGGTGTAGTACTGCCAGGTATCGGGGGAGAGCTTCGGTGCGGTGACAGGGATGAGCCCGGAAAGGTTCTCTTCGAACCATTTTCTCTTGTAGACCGGTTCGATCGCCTGTGTTGTTCCTGTCAGAATGGAGATAGAGGAGGTCGGTGCCACCGCCATCAGATAGCCGTTCCTCATACCGTCCGTTTTCACTTTCTCTCTCAATGCCGTCCAGTCATGGCTGTAGCCGAAAAGCCCGCCCCTGTCAACCAGTTTACAGGCATTCTCATTGGCTTTGTCAATAGGGAAGATACCCTTGGACCAGTCGGAGCCTTCGAAGGTTGGGTATTTTCCTTTCTCAAGCGCCAGATTGCTTGATGCTTCAATGGTATAGTAGGAGACCGACTCCATCACCTCATCGATCTTCGTGAAGTGTTCATGGCTTCCCCACTCTATGCGGTTTTCTGCAAGCATCTGTGCTTCACCCATGACACCGAGTCCTATGGATCTTGACTTCTCATTGGTTCGCTTTACTTTTGCCAGAGGATAGAAGTTCAGGTCGATGACATTGTCAAGCATACGTACGGCCGTAGGAATGACGCGGGCAAGGTCTGCCTGCGTGTGTACCTTGGAGAGGTTGATGGAAGCCAGGTTGCACACCGCAGTGTCGCCGTCGATCTTTTCTTTGTCAACGATCCATATCTGTTTCCCGTCCAGGCTGTCAAGTGCCGTGACCTTCTTGGCAGGCTTTTTCACGCCGCTGTCAACCGTAAGCATCTCGTTCTCGTCATAGGATTCAATACGGCCGTCCGTAAAGGTGAAACGTGTCTTGTACGTGTTGGGTCCCGTGTTCTGGAAGATCTCTGTACAAAGATTCGAGGAACGGATAACCCCTGCATGCTTGTTCGGGTTGGCCTTGTTGGCAGCATCTTTAAAAGTAAGGAAAGGGTTGCCTGTCTCGAAGTAGGAACGGAGGATCTCTTTCCAGAGCCCTTTTGCAGAGATCACTTCTCTTGTAATGTTGTCATCGGAGTGTTCCAGTTCGATGTAGCGTTTCTCGAAGGCCTCACCGTAAAGCTCTGTCAACTCATTCACTTCGAACGGATCGAAAAGCGTCCATGTCGCATCCTCTTCAACACGTTTCATAAAGAGGTCGTTGAGCCAGAGTGCGGGGAAAAGGTCATGCGCCCTGCGGCGCTCTTCTCCGGAATTCTTTTTAAGGTCAAGGAAATCCTTGACATCCACATGCCACGGTTCGATATAGACAGCGATGGCACCTTTACGTGTACCAAGCTGGTCTACGGCAATGGCGACATCGTTGGCAATTTTGAGAAAAGGCACGATACCGCCTGCCGCATGTTTATGACCGTCTATGAAAGAGCCCATACCCCGGACCAGTGTCCAGTCCCAGCCGATACCGCCGCCGAATTTGGAGAGCAGTGCCATCTCTTTGTAGCCGTCGAAGATCCCTTCAATGTTGTCCGGAGTGGAACCGATATAGCAGGAGCTGAGCTGGTGTCTGGGCGTTCTTGCATTGGAAAGTGTAGGCGTTGCGGCCATCACTTCGAACTTGCTCAAAATATCGTAGAACTTCTTCGCCCAGCTCTGGCAGTCGAATTCATTTTGTGCCAGGAACATCGCTACTCCCATGAAAAGCTGCTGTGGCAGTTCCATAGGCTTACCGCTTTTATCCTTGAGCAGATACCTGTCATAAAGGGTACGGATGCCCAGATAGGTGAACTGAAGGTCGCGTTCTGGCTTGAGGTAGTCATTCAGGTCATCCAGGTCATACTTGTCCTTGAGGCCCAGAACAATACGCCCTTCTTTCTCACCCCGTTCAAAGTGCTCACGCAAATGATTGTAGCCAGTAAAGCCCGTTACTTTGTGGTACAGGTCGTAAAGGAAAAGCCGTGAAGCGACGAACGTCCAGTTCGGACGGTCGATATCGATCTTGTCAACCGCTGTCTTGATCAGTGTCATCTGGATCTCTTCAGAGTTTATCATATCCCGGAACTGCAGTTTCGCATCGACTTCAAGTTCGCTCTGGCTTACACCTTCAAGCCCTTCAACTGCTGCCGATGTGTACTTCTGGATCTTTGATACATCCAGTGTCTCTACTCTTCCGTTACGCTTTACAACTCTGATCATGTGTACTCCCCAAAATAATTGAAAACAAACTCATTTTCCAAGATGAAATGAGTGAAAATATGAAATGATTTTACAGAAAAAATACTTGAATGTTTGTTAATTACTGTATCATTTTTAGGCAAGTTTTTTATAAGAAAATGTGATAGTTTTGGAAAGTATGTCCCGCTGAGGGTTTGTGAAAATATAAGCAATTTTTTTAAAGCAAGATAATCTTCCGCAGGGTGGATATATCCACCGCATACGACGTTATTTAGTGAACACCCTGTCAAAGATCTTGTCAACATTTTTCGTATAGTAATCATAGTTGAAACACTCTCTGATCTGCTCTTCGCTCAGAGAGTTTCTCAACTCTTCATCTGCAAGAAGATACTGAAGATAGAGGGATTCGCCTTTTTCATTCACCGTGGGTTTGCCCTGCTGGATCTCTTCCCAGACTTTCATGGCATTGCGCTGTACGATCCTGTAGGCATCTTCACGGCTGACACCTGCTTTGGGCAGTTCGAGAAGGACTCTTTGAGAGAAGACAAGCCCTCCGGTAAGGTTCAGGTTCTTCATCATATTCTCAGGCATCACGGTCATGTTCGCAATAACATTGTTCATGCGATGCAGCATGAAGTCCGAGGTAATGAAAGAATCAGGCAGCCAGAATCTTTCTGTAGAGGAGTGGGAGATGTCCCTCTCATGCCAGAGCGCCACATTTTCCATAGCCGGTGTTGCATAGGCTCTGATAATGCGTGCAAGTCCCGTAATGTTCTCCGTCAGGATAGGATTGCGTTTATGCGGCATAGCGGATGAGCCTTTCTGTCCTTTGGCGAAATACTCTTCTACCTCATACACTTCCGTACGCTGCCAGTGGCGTACCTGTACCGCGAACTTTTCGATGCTTGAAGCCAGCAGTGCCAGTGCCGATGCCAGTCTGGCATAACGGTCTCGTTGGATCACCTGGTTGGAAGCAGGTGCAGCCTTGAGACCGAGCTCTTCCATGGCATATTCCTCAAGTTCAAGCGGTGCATGGGCAAAGTTCCCCATCGCTCCCGAGATCTGGCCTACCCGAATAACTTCCATGGTCTGTTCAAGGTTTTCAAGGTGCCTTGCCATTTCGTCATACCAGACTGCCAGGACCAGACCGAAGGTGATGGGTTCTCCGTGGATTCCATGGCTTCGTCCCACCATTAGTGTCATCTTGTGTTCATAGGCTCTTTTTTTGATAGATTCCATCATCATCTTCACATCTTCGATAATGATCTTCAGTGAAGCAGTCATTTGCAGAGCCACAGCCGTATCAACTGTATCGGAAGAAGTCATCCCGTAGTGGAACCATCGGCTCTCCTCACCCAGTGTTTCGGAAACGGAAGTGGTAAATGCAATAAGGTCGTGGCGTGTCACTGCTTCGATCTCATCGATACGTTCTACTGAGAAACCGGCATTTTTGACGATTTTTTCCGCATCCTCATCAGGGATAAGCCCCAACTTGTTCCAGGCTTTGACCACAGCAAGCTCCACCTCAAGCCATGCCTGATACTTTGCCTGCATAGTCCAGTTCTTTGCCATCTCTTCACGTGAATAACGTTCTACCATACTAACCCTTCTGTGTGTAAAATTTTGCTATTATTCTACCCAAATCGCAGTTAAATACACGACTGTAACAGGGGAAAACATTGCCGTTCGTTAAAGAGATGTTTCACGTGAAACAACCCATTTCCGCTTTTTTGTATATCATGAAAACATTCAACTATACACAAGCCCAATCCCAACGCCTCATTTGTAAAGGCCGTCTGATTGTCAATGGAGAATCCATTTACAACCCTGGAACTAAAATAGATGCAGGAGAAGTGGAGATCGTTTATTTCAAACCTTCCGGAAAAGGTCAGGACCCCCTCTTTCAGACAAAGGATTTTATGGTCTTTGAGAAACCCTCAGGTGTTCTTGTGCATCCCAATACGATGGCTACCCCCTATTCCATGCTCGATGAGATCCGTACCGTATCCGGAGACAACGCCAACGCCACACACCGCATCGATATGGAAACCTCCGGTCTCTTGCTTGCCAGCAAGCACAAAAAAGCAGAACACTACCTGAAGAATGCTTTTGAGATAAAAAAAATAAAGAAAAGTTACCTCGCATGGGTAGACGGAAAAGTGGAAAAATCCTTTTTCGTTGATCTTCCCATCAAAATCAGAAACGACTACTCCACCTGCAAACACAAAGTGTTCCTGCACGAAGAGGGTAAACATGCCCATACTGATTTCATTCCGCTACACTACAATACCGGTCTCGATGCGACACTGATCGCCTGCTACCCGACGACAGGACGTACCCATCAGATCCGTGTGCATTTGTTTCACGTGAAACATCCTATCTTGGGTGATCCTCTCTACGGCACGACATTCGACAGTGCCAACCGCTATCTTGAAGGTGAACTGACGGAAGAGGAACGGTTTGTACTGACCGGTGCAAAACGTTTGATGCTGCATGCACAGACACTGACATTCCCGTACGGAGCACACTACCATATAGAGAGTAAGGTCGATTTTGAGGAGATGTCGAAGATGATATGCCCCAAAGAGAAAAGGGTATTTAATAGAGATCTATAGGTGCTGTCTCCTGCACGATTTGAAAGTTCGTTTTTACCATTGCTGTGGTTGTGCTTCGCTCAACTTGAAAATGAAGTAAAAAATCCATTGATAGGGAAGAGAAAAAACTATTTCTCTTCCCTGTTGGCTTCATAGACGAACCAACCGCCTCCGATACCAACGACTAAAACAATAAATATAACTAAACCAATCTGTACATCAGGCATGTGTGCTATTTCCTTTCAAGTTCTTGTTCCCGCAACTGTCCGCATGCAGCTGAGATATCCAGCCCCTTGGACTCGCGAATGGTGCAATGTAGTCCTCTTTTGGTTAAATACTCCTGAAACTGCTGCATATCCTTCTCTGACGGCCTTTTGAACTCCGTA
>JALSTF010000007.1 GCA_026983895.1 Sulfurovum sp. | reverse complement strand
TGATACGGCCTATGTCGAAGCCTGCTGTGAGAAGATACTTGAAGCCGCAGCGGGAAAAGAGACCAGGGAATATGATCTTCTGCTCTCGGCACACGGTTTGCCGATGAGCATTATCAAAGCAGGAGACCCCTATCAGAACCAGGTCGAAGGGAATGCTTCGGCCATCAAAACACTGCTTGCCTGCAAAGGGGTGGAATTTCACGAGATTAAACTGGTCTACCAGTCGAAGGTAGGATCATCAGCCTGGCTGGAACCCAACCTTGCCGATGTGCTGCGCAATCCTACCCACAGAAAAGTGCTGATCTACCCTTTGGCATTTACGATCGATAATTCCGAGACGGTATTTGAACTGGATATTGAGCACCGGGAGATCGCGAAGAAGCTGAAGTATGAGGACTATATCGTGGCTTCGTGCATGAACGACAGTGACAGATTCGTGGAGATGATCGTTGATAAAGTCAGCACTGCAATGGGCTAAACCCTACTGGAGACCTCTTTTCTGGGTAGCCCTGACCGGTTCGTATATCGCGGCGGTATTGCCACAGGAGATAGCGCCGACACTGGGGCCTCTCTCGGACAAGTGGACGCATTTTCTGGCTTTTGCCGTACTGACGGTACTTCTTCGTCTTGCCTATCGTATTGGGAGTTGGCAGACGGTTGCACTGCTTGCTCTCTATGGTGTATTCATTGAGATATCGCAGTATTTTACCCCCAATCGCTGTGCAGAAGTCCTCGATGTTGTTGCTGACCTTATCGGTGTCGCCATCGGTCTGCTCCTCTATTTTATGCTTCAAAGAGATACGGATGAAATGTGTTAAAAGCGCTGTCATAAACACAACGGAGATGAACCGATCCAAATTTATCGCACACCTGGTTCCTATATCCGAGTATGAAGGGTTTCAGGAAAAGCTCAGGCAGGAGCATCCCAAGGCGAACCATGTGGTCTATGCTCTGCGCTATATGAACGATTTTGACCAGATCGTAGAGAACAGTTCGGATGACGGAGAGCCCAAAGGATGTGCCGGGGTGCCTGCACTGAATGTGCTGCGCGGGGAAACACTCATCAACTGTGCCGTGTTGATCGTACGGTATTTCGGCGGTATCAAACTGGGGACGGGAGGGATGGCAAGAGCCTATGCGCTGGCTGTAAAAAATGTTGTGTGTGAAGCTGTGCTTGAAACTTACGAAAAAGAGGTTGTACATATGTTTGAAACGGCATATTCCGAAGTGGAGAGAACATTATACCGTCTCAAACAGCTGAGGATCACTAAATTTGAAAGAAACTTTGGGAGCAGCGCAGTAGAGTGGACAATTATGGCAAGTGAGGAAAAAATCAAACTGCTTTCGCGAACTTACAAATAAAGCCTGCTTTAATCAATATTGAATTAGAATTGATAAGAATCCTAAAGATGAGAAAAGAGATCTAGAGAATGAAAATGAAAGAGAAGAAAGCGTTAAAACGCGAATCGATCATCCAGACTGCATTGCAGCTCTTTTCCGCTAACGGTTTTCATAAAACGACCATACCGGACATCGCCGCTAAACTGCATATGAGTGTCGGTAATCTTTACAATTATTTTTCTTCCAAAGATATCCTGGCCCAGGAGATCATCAAGTATACTTCCGAGGTGCTCGGTGAGAAGATCAGGGTGGTCAATACGATGGATATCTCAGCTAAGGAGAAGATCTATAAGATCGTAGAGATTTACTTTAGGATGGCGAAAGATAAACCGGAGATGATCGAGTATTTTCTTCGGGTCTATCTCTCTAACCGAGAAGTGTTCAACGACGGATGCGAGGGGATGGTCTGTGTATCGGGCTTTATCACTGAGATCATGATTTTCTTTGACGATGCGGTCGCTTCGGGTGAATTGCGAAATCAGGATTTTTTTTCTGCTTTCGGCCTTTTTATGGGATATCTTGGCGGTATGGTCTTTCTTAAAGGCGAAGGGGTGCTCCCTAAAGGAATAGAGTACTATATTGATGATATTTCGCGCAATATCTATAATGCGTTGAAAAATTAAAAATGAAGGATACCGTTGGAAGAAAATTGAGGCTTTTATGGTTGCAGTCCATTACCTGCAACGGCAATACACACTCTTTTCTCAATCATCCTGAACTCTTTTCCCTGCTTTCCCATTTTGACCTGGTGCATCACCCTGTACTGGAGAGCGGTTATAGCATGGAAGAATTGACAGATAAAAAAATTCCCTGTGATATTCTTATCCTTGAAGGGTCGTTTATAGAAGAGGGCTTTACCAAGAATGGAGTGGAAGTGTCATCACTGGTCGCACACTATGCGCAGAGGGCAGAATATATTGTTTCTGCGGGAACCTGTGCAACCTTTGGCGGTATATTCAAACAGAAAGATCCGGAAAAGATTTCAGGGTTCTGTTTTGACGGGGAAGAAAGAACGGAACGTTATGAACACTATGCTCAGAAGCTTATCTCTCTTCCCGGCTGTCCTATCCATCCGCGCTGGCTCTCCTATGTACTGTTGATGATAGCTTCAGGAAAGAAAGTGGCACTTGACAGCCTGCACCGGCCGGTGGAGCTGTATGGTTACACCGTGCACAGCGGGTGTACACGCAATGAGTATTTTGAGTGGAAGATCGATGCAAAACAGTTCGGCCTGAAGGAGGGGTGTCTTTTTTATGAACAGGGATGCCAGGGACCCTACACTAGAGGCAGCTGCAATAAAATACTATGGAATGATATCACATCAAAAACGCGTGTGGGTACGCCATGCTTTGGCTGTACCGAACCGGAATTCCCAAAAGTCGGGCTCTTCAGTACCAGAACCAATATGGGGATCCCGGCAACGATGCCTCTGGGGATACCAAGACGTGCATACTTGACGCTGACAGGTGTGGTGAAAAGTTTCAAGATAAAACGTTTCAGTGAACGTTTGCTGGAGTATGACAAATGAAACGCAAAGTGATCAAAAAGCTCATTGAAAAAATAGAAGGGGAAGCCGAACTCAATTATACTTTTGACAAAGGAAAGATCGAAGATGTAAAGATAAATTTCGGATTCTACCGCGGGATAGAGGATATTTTAGTGGGTAAGTCACCCAAAGATGCGCTGGTGATTACCCCACGGGTCTGCGGTATTTGCAACCATGCGCATCTTATTGCTGCAGTTAGGGCTATTGAGAATGGGTATGGGAGTGCCGGACTCAAGATAGAGCTTACGGGGAAAGCCAAACAGATCAGGGAATTCACGCTCTCCTGTGAACTTATGCAGAACCATATCAAATGGCTTTATCTGACAATGCTCCCCCATTTAGAAAAGTATCTTAAACTTGATGTAACCGGGAATCATGCCGTGAAAGCAGCCTATTTTTCCACCACTATCACCAAAGCTATGGCCGTTTTTGCAGGACAGTGGCCGCATTCCAGTTATGCGGTCCCCGGTGGGGTGACCTGTGACCCGACACAGCTGGATCTTATGCAGGCGCACAGTCTGCTGGAAGAATGTATACGTTTTTTTGAGCAGGTCGTGGCGGGCATTCCGCTGGAGACATACCTGGAGATTACCTCCGTCTCTTCTTTGCACACCATAGGGGGAGACTTTGGAAATCTGTTACACCTTCTCGACAAAAGCGGCCTGGCACCCAGAGGGGGGAGCCATGACCGGTTCATAGTGTTTGCCGATTCGTTCCTTGCTGCTTCGGGAAAATCCATCGTTACCTCTGTTTCACCGGTAGATGCACGTTATGTAGAAGAGTCAGAACAGCAGGGGAGTGTAGCCAAAGCGGTCACCTATAAGAACAGGCTGTATGAAGCAGGACCGTTGGCCCGGGGCATGGTCTCGAAGGAGCCCATTGTGAAAAATCTGCACAAACGCTACAAAGATGCTTTGATCACCAGGATATTCGCACGTATTCATGAAATAGGACGGCTTTTGGAGGCGAACAGAAACTTGCTTTCCCGCATCAGGATCGATGAAGCTTCCTGTGTACTGGAAGAAGATATGAAACTGTATGAGTTTGAGGGCACAGGTGCAGTAGAAGCGGCAAGAGGTTCATTGATACACAGAACAACGGTAGTCGATGGCAGGATAAGCAGTTATGAGATCATTACCCCGACACAGTGGAATCTCAGCCATGGGAACGAACAGGAAAAAGGGGTTGCCGTCAAGGCAATGGTAGGCAGCGGCACTGAGGAAGAGGCAGATTTTATTTTTCGGGCATTTGATGTCTGTTCGGTCTGTACGGCACAATAACAACGGTTTATTACTTTGATAACCTAACCTTAAAAGATCATTTTTCCTGATGAAATGAATAGCTATTCAATATCATTTAAGCTTGTTTCACTTAGAATACTGAATAACCATTCAATTTTTTAAAGGAGTGAAGTATGAGCATAGACAAACAGGAATCCGTGAAAAAACTTTTTACGGCGCAGAGTGCCAAAGTAGACACGAATAAAGGCGAAGCCTATTATGAAAAACTGTATACAACATGCAGGGCCAGACTGGATGAATTGAAAAAACTTGAACCATTGAACAACAGAATGGATTTTCTTCAAAGCATAGAAGAAGAAGGCCTTGGAAGGAGGGACTTCCTCAAATGGGCTTCTGCAACGACCGCTATGCTCATGCTGCCTGCTTCATTCACGCCGCTTGTCGCTGAAGCGGCAGTCATGATGAACAGGCTTCCTGTGATATGGATTGAACTGCAGGACTGTGCCGGGAACTCCGAGGCTTTGTTGAGATCAGATGGGCCTAAAATAGACGAGATCATACTTGATATTATTTCCCTGGAGTTTCATGAGACACTAATGGCCGCTTCCGGCCACCAGGCAGAAAAACAGCTTGAAGATGCTGTAGAGCACTTTAAAGGAAAGTACCTGCTGTTTGTAGAAGGTGCCATACCTAAAGGAATTGATGGTAATTACGGGACACTTGGGGCCAAGGCAGAAACCTTTATAGACCATACACGCAGACTTGCAAGTGATGCTGCTGCCATCGTCGCAGTCGGTTCCTGTGCGACCTTCGGAGGTATCCCCGCAGCGGCACCGAATCCTACAGATGCAGTGGGTGTTATGGATGTAGTGCAGGGCAAACCCATTATAAATATTCCCGCTTGTCCGGCAAATCCGTCCAACATGGTAGGGGTATTGCTCCATTATGTATTGACAGGTTCTATTCCTGAACTCGATTCACTGTTGAGGCCGAAATTCGCATTCGGCTACCGCATCCATGACAACTGTGAAAGACGTGCGCATTTCGATGCGGGCGAGTATGTCGAAGAGTGGGGTGATGAAGGGGCGAAGAACAATTTCTGTCTCTACAAAATGGGATGTAAAGGCCCTATGACCTTCAACAACTGCTCGATCATCCGCTACAATGAAGGGGTGAACTGGCCCATTGGTGTAGGACGTGGATGTATCGGGTGTAGTGAGCCGGACTTCTGGGATAAGTATGCCTATGAAAGACCCATGGCAAACGCCAATATCAAGGCACCTACCGGCGGTGTAGAGAAAACGGTTGACCAGTTTGGTCTGGGACTTTTGACTGCCGCAGGTATAGGGATCGCGATCCATGCTGCCGCAAGTGTGGTTGGAGGAAAGAAAGATAAAGGAGGAGAAGCGTAATGGCAGAGAACAATACAACAGTAGCAACACCTGAAGAAACAGTGGCTGAAGGTATGGTAGTAGAGACACCGGAAACGGCAGAAATGTCTGATC
>JALSTF010000006.1 GCA_026983895.1 Sulfurovum sp. | reverse complement strand
GCGGCTTCTCACCGGCTTGCCGGCTTTGAGAAGGGAAGCAAGGTCTTCCCCGCTTCCATCAAGATGCAGCCACAGCTCCGTAATGAGTCCTTTGCGGCAGCGCAGTTCCACCCTCTTTCCGCTCCCTTTCCCAAAGCTGCTGTCGAATGCGAAACGTACCTGCTGAAGGGTCACTCTTTTGCCTGCATTGTCCCGGAAAAAGCGGCCCACCCTTGACTGCTTCACCATTTCTGCCAACCCAACCGCCTTTTCAAAATACGCCTGGGCACTGCCGCCGTAACAGCTGCCGTGTTTAACCCATTCGTGCCGGTGCAGCTTCGAAGAGACTCCGGGCATCACTTTTGCAAGCCTCTCTTTGAGTGCTGCGTCGATCTTCGGTTCGGGCAGCCTGTTCCACTCTCCATGTTTGTCAAAACGGATCCACTCCCCGGGTACACTACAGTAGACATTGCTCCTTGGCTGTGGCCAGAGACCGTGCAAAACGAAACCCCTCTCACTCCTGCCAAAAGAGAAGAGCCCCTGCCGGCACTCCTTCCGGTTCCGGTGCGTCTGGCAGAAGGCATTGTGCCAGGAGAGCGCAAGAAGCAGAGGCTTTCCCACGCTGTCATATTTTTTAGTATGTACCGATGTAGTAGGCCTTTTATCCGTACGCATACGTTCATCTTTTTTTGAGGAAAAACAGCTTTCATCCACCCATCTCTGAGCAGGCTGCTCTCCTTTGACAAGTACCAAATACTGCCCTTTGTGATGCTCAAGCACGGTGTACTCCCTGGCAGGATCGAGCTGTATGTTGTGTGTATTTTTAGTGTGTTTCATGTTGTTGTATGCCGGGCATTCGTGCAGCGGTGAGGCTTCATAGCGGGCAGAGAGAAGAAGGGTAAAAGAGCAGAATAGCAATAAGATCTGTTTCACAGCGGTCATACCTTTAGTATAATTTCTGGTATTATACTCAAATACTATGATGATACCCGGAAAATAACTTTCCCGGTTCTCTCGGAGATGTTGAATGATATTTTCAGACCTTGGCCGGCTTCCATCAACATTCGGAAGCGAACGCAAAGCCCCATGCTCCCACAAACGCAGGCGCTCCAACATGATGCTCAACCCGCTCAACCTCAAGCACCTCAACCGTATGGATGAGAGCGAAGCGGATATGATCACCCTCAATCTGGAAGATGCCATCGCCCCGAGCCGAAAGAAAGAGGCCCTGCAAAATATCGCGCTTTTCCTCTCGCACATGGAGCAGAGCCGCTCTTTCATCATTGTCCGTACAAACCCCCTGGATGAAGGGGGCGCAGAGGAGATCGCTTTTCTGAATGACTTCGGTTTCGATGCCATCCGGCTTGCCAAGGTCAAGAACCAGACAGAGATCGCCCGGGCATTAACCCTCCTCTCCTCTGACAAAGAGTTGCACATTTCTCTGGAGACCAAAGAGGCCTTTGCCGGTCTTGCCGCACTGCGCATTGACGAACGGCTCACCACGGCCAATCTCGGCATCCTTGACCTGCTGACTTCACTGGGACTGCCGCAGTCCATCGTCCGTTTGGGCAACCCGACCATCGACTACATTCTCTCCAAATTCCTTGTCGACGCAAAGAGTGCCGGCATCCACCCCGTCTCTTTCATGTTCCAGGAGTACAACGACACGGAAACATTCCGAAAATGGTGCGAACACGAGAAAGCCATGGGTTTCGAGAGCAAAGCCTGTATGGGACCCAAACAGGTGGAGATAGCCAACGAAGTATTTAAAATTAATAAATATGAATTATCGAGGGCGCAACATATAAAAGAAGTATTCGAAGCCAATGCCGGCAAAGGGAACAACGGCTTCATGGATGAGAAGTACGGATTCATCGATGAACCGATCTATCGGGATGCCCTGTTAATACTAAATAATATATAGACTCTTCAAATACAGCACGCGTAGGGTGGGTTTACCCACCATTATTGCTATACAATCCGCATAAAAAAGGTGGGTAAACCCACCCTACGCGATAAGGATATCATCCCTCTCCCCATAAGGCTTTTTACTGTAAAACCGTTTGGCATGGGCGACAAACAGTGCATGGTACTCCTGGTAGACCGTGACCCTCTCACCTGCATCCACCTCTGCCTCCAGTGCACCCTGCATCAACGCTTTTACCTTCCCGTAGCGTGCGTTCTCCTCTATGAGACCCAGATGGGACAGGATGCGTTCCGTATAGGCATCGATGACGAATTCCGATTTTTTGTAGCCGTAAAGCAAAATGGAATCCGCCGTCTCCTCCCCTATGCCCTTGACCGAGAGCAAAGCTTCCCGTGACGGTACATCCCCATGAAGCTGTATGAAGAAATCTGTAAAACGGTAAAGGTACTCGGCCTTCTGATTGAAATAGCCGCAGGGACGGATAAGTGTTTTGAGCGTTTCCGGGGAAAGCGCCAGCAGTCCCTGCGGTGTCAGTGCCTGCTGCTGCCCGAGAGATGCCAGTGCTTTGTGCACCGAAGAAAAGGTCGTGTTCTGCGTCAGGATGGCACCCAACCCGACTTCAAAGACCTCCTCTTCACTCCGTGGACAGTCATACCGTCCCCTGTGATAGCCGCCCTCACCTTCACAGCTGCTCAAAGGCCACCAACCCTGCGGGCCGTACTCTCTCATCAGCTGTTCATAGATCCTGTATACCGGATGCATCATTTTTTCCTCTCAAGCGAAAATGGATATAATTATTTTACCAAAATAAGGCCCCTATTATGAAACGCATACTTCTTTTTCTCCTACTGACACTCTTCCCCCTCCTCCTGCAGGCAAATGACGACAGGCCGCCGGTCAGGTACGACTATCTTTCCAAACCCGATGTTCAGCGATTCATCAAGATGATGCACAGACGCTACGGCTTCAGCGAGGTCTATCTGACCAGGGTATTCCGGCATGCCAGACTCGACCGTGATACACTGGCACGCTACACAGGAAAGTTCAAAAAGAACTCCACGGTAGGCAGCTGGGAGCGTTTCAAACTGCATGTGGTCAATCCGGAGACCTTCAAAGAGGCCAAAACATTCAAGAGAAAGCACTACAGGACCCTTAGAAAGGCCGAACGCACCTACGGGGTAGACATGGACTACATCGTGGGTTTTCTGGGCGTAGAGAGCCGTTTTGGAAACTATACGGGTGATTACAGTGTGCTCGATGCCCTTGCCACACTTGCATTCCACAGGAACCGGATGCAGAAGTTCTTCAGGAACGAACTCAAACATCTCTTTCTGTTCGCCCGAGAAAAAAAATATGACATCACGAAACTGCAGGGTTCCTTCGCCGGGGCCATGGGCTGTGTACAGCAGGTCCCTTCGGTCGCACGCCGCTTCAACAGGGATTTCGACGGAGACGGTGCCAGTGTGTGGGATGTCGAGGACTGCATCGGGTCGATCGCCGCTTTCATGCACAAGAACGGCTGGAAGAAAGGCATGCCTGCCGCCGTACCCGCCCGATACAGAGGAGGGAAACGTTTTACCCGTCTTCGCACCTCACACAAACGGATGCTCCCTCTGAAAAGCATCAAAAAGGCAGGTGTCACCCCTTCACGCCCTTTCCCCTGGAACCAGGCCTATCTCGTCAAAACACGCAACAACACACACGACGACCTCTGGCTCGGCACCAGGAATTTCAGGGTACTGACCCGCTACAACAACTCGGCCAATTACGGCGTGGCGATCTATCTCATCGCCGAATCGCTCAGATAGATTACTACACTCAGTAGATCAGCGGTACAAAGCGGAATCCCGGGAACTCCTCTTTGGTGAGTTGCTCCTCGGAGATCTTTTTGAAACGGAAAATGGAATTTCTCACCGGAATGACCAGAACGCCTCCCGGTTTGAGCTGGGCAAAGAGTTCCTCCGGGATCTCGCTGCTGCTGGCGGAGACCAGTATACGATCGAAGGTTTCACCGGGGCTCCCCAGCTTTTCTCCTGCTTTTTGAATGCTGCATTTTCCCTTGAAATGGAACTGTGCCAGGTTCGTTCTTCCCTGTTCGACCAGTTCATCTACACGTTCCATTCCTTTGACACTTCCCTTCTCGGCGACAATGGCACACAACAGGGAAGTCGTCCAGCCGGACCCCGACCCGATATCCAAAACACTGTCTCCTTCCTGCGGCTGCAGCAGTTCCAGCATGAATGCCACGGTGGAAGGCTGTGAAATGGTCTGATCCTTCCCTATGGGAAGCGGCGCATCGATATAGATGTATTCATCGAACGAGGCGGGAACGAAATATTTCCTGTCTATTTTTTCAAAGGCATCTATGATCCGCGGTGTCTGCAGTGCCCCTCCTGTGATCATGGCATTGATCAGTGCCTCATTGTTCTTCATGGTTCACCCCAGAAATGCAGCACTCATATACCCAACGACCTGGCTCTTGTCCCCGCTGGCATCCGCCGACGTACGGTAGTCGAGAAGAACCGGCTTGAGGCCTCTTTTTTTCGCTGTCAGCAGCATGGCTTCCACACCGATCTTTCCGCAGGCTTCACAGCCCTGATGCAGTTCGCTGGTATCGAGCTTCTGTACGGCATCCATGCAGATGCTGTCAAGCCTTTGGGCCTTTTGGATGTCATAGTAGTGGCTCAGGTCGGTCGAGATGACCACTGCCGTATCCGGATCTTCAAGCAGAAAGTCGATCACTTCCGCCAGTCTTGCCGGATCCTCATCACCGTAAACCAGCTCCACCACCGAGGCATCCCCGTCATACTTCTTCACAAAAGGCATCTGCACTTCCGTACTGTGCTCATGGTGGGCATCGGGGATGAACGGCAGGCCGAACCTGCTTTTGAGTTCGGCGACCAGTGTTCTGTCCACCGGAAGTTCCCCCAGCGGCGAACTGTAACTGTCAAAATCGGAAACACTCGTACTCTTCAGGTAGACACGGTGGCTCGGCCCGATCACCACTACCCTTTTGGCATGGGTATTTCCCAGCAGACGCATGGCAATGTTGGCCGTGAAGGCCGAATAGACATACCCCGCATGCGGTACGATGACCGCTCTTGGCTTCAGGTGCAGCAGCGCTTCGTTCTGCAGATGCTCTTCGATGATAGTGTTGTAGTGCGCGAACATCTTCTCTATTTCATGCGGATCGGCCGGATAGAACTGTCCGGCGACCGCTGTTTCTCTTGTACTCATGACCATACCCCCTCTATCTCACGTTTACATTTGGGGCAATGCCCCTCTTCCAAATTGTTGACCGTCACGGAGTATCCCGTTCTGTCTATCAGCAATTCACCACAGTCGGGACAGTAGGTATCACCGTGTACGGGTACATTGCCCAGATAGATATAGTGAAGCCCCGCTTCCTGCCCTATCTTCTTCGCACGCATCAGTGTCTCCAGTCCCGTTGCCTCATGGTCGAGCATCTTGTAGTCAGGATGGAAGGCGCTTAAATGCCAGGGCACATGTTTCCCAAGCTCATCGGCAATGAAACGTGCCATCTCCTGAAGGTCCTTGTCACTGTCGTTCTCTCCGGGAATGATCAGTGTGGTCACTTCGACCCAGATACCCTCTCCGACCATTCTTCGCAGGGTATCTTTCACCCCTTCCAGACCGCCTTTGAGGACTTTCTTGTAGTAGGCATCATCCCAGCTCTTGAGGTCGATGTTCGCGGCATCGAGCCAGCTCGGCATATCGGCGACGATCTCTTTGGATTCGAAACCGTTGCTCACAAAGATATTCTTCAGCCCCCGCTCTTTGGCGATCACCCCGATGTCTTTCGCATAGGGGTAGAAGATGGTCGGTTCATTGTAGGTGTAGGCGATC
>JALSTF010000005.1 GCA_026983895.1 Sulfurovum sp. | reverse complement strand
CGACTATAACGTGTTCGTCAACTACGAACTGGGGATGCACTGTGTCGGGTTCGAAATGAGCTATTGCTGTGTGATCCCGCCGTATAATTCCATCCAGGCACAGGCCGTCCAGTCAGGGAAGAACGGCAAACTGCCCAAACTGCTTTCGCCTGATGATAAAGTCAAACTCTATTACAATACCAAAGACAATTCCTACTCCGAAGGGAACAAGATGAAGTACTGGTCCGTCCCCAAAGATGTGGACGGTGACGGACACTTCGACTCTCCGGGGGACAATGTGGCCAACTATGTCTGGGGACACCTCTTTATCTACAAAGACCTTGAAGGTACCATCCCCAAAGGTGCCCAGGACAAAGACAGACTGCGCATCGGCCATCAGATCAAGGTCAAGATCGATGCAGGTCCTTCAGGCAAACCGCTCTCTGGCGGCTATCTGGAGTATGCAGGGAAGAACGGCGGGAACATTGTCATGACCGATACACTCGTACCTGCCGTCAAGAATGTAAAACTCGTTCTGACAGCCTCGCATCTCTGGGATGCCCTCGGCCTTCCGCTGACTGCATTCAACGACTCTACCAGAAGAGGGACCATCCGTTCCATTACACAAAAAGATTTCCAGCCCTTCCAGTACTCACAGGTCGCACTGCATGACAGTACGGGAAAATCGATGACCGACAAGAACGGAAGGATGTTCCAATACTTCGGGACCAACCCGGTCGATATCCCCAACTGTTACGCCTGCCACTCCAGAAACGGTAAAGCCGCACAGATGGCACGTGACGAAGGATTGAAATATTCCGACCAGGAATACAAATACTGGAAAAGCTATCCGGATGAGAGTGAGTATATGGCAAGACTGTCCGAAGCGTCCATCAACATCCTCTCACTGCACGATGCCCATCACGGTACTTCCTTCCTCAGCGACTATCAGTCCGATGCTCCGGGCAACCGTCTCGGAAAGATCGGTGAAGTCAACTGTGCGGACTGCCACGGGGACAACGTTTCGGGCAACCTGCAGGAGCCGCGTCCCGTCGCGACTGGGTATAAAGCGGTCAAAGCAAAGACCCTTACAGAAGCGCTCCACGGATTCCACCTGGGTATGGTACCTATGCCTGACGGTGCCAAACGCTCTCAGGCATGCCAGTCCTGCCACCCGACACACTTCCAGAACCCGAACATGAACGACGATTCCAATCCGTTCCGTGTGACCGACAGGTACGGTGAAGGCCGATTCTCCAAAGGCGATATCAGGAAATCCGGAGGCGGATGCTATGTCAGACGCGATGCGCACTCCAACCCGAATGCCAAACCGCCGTTCTTCCTGAATGCCTACGGAAAATGGCAGCTTGAGAATGTCGCAAAAAAAGATGAGCACGGCAAAAAGACCGCTGAACTCAGGGGTCTTTACTGTACGAACTGCCATACCAAAGTGGCACAGGCATTCTACAAAACAGACAATATCACCAACGACAGCAAGCAGGAGGGCAAAACGCTCAGAAACAAATCACTCAAAGAGATGGTCAAAGCCATTTCCGGCGGAGACATGAAAAAATTTGCGGCGATCGCGGACCCTAAAACAGACGGGGACAATGAAGTCATGAAATTCTATACAGAACATGAATCTGCCGTACTGGTCAAGAATGTCGGAAAAGACGGTAAACTCGATCTCAAACCATGGAACCACCCCAAAGGAGGAGAAGTACCGTACAAAGCAGCATCTGGCGGTAATGACTGGTGGCTTTCAGCGGCTGAACCCCATTGTGCAGACTGCCATGCTGCACCGTTCGTAGAGCGCAGTACCGGAGGAAAATACTTCCCTATCGACCAGCCGAACAAGTATTCACTCTACCGCTACTCCAAAGCGCATGGAAGCATTGCCTGCCAGACTTGTCACGAATCAACGCATGGCCTCTACTCTACCCGCTATGACGGAGATGAGAGATCGGTGGATGTCACGACACACCAGCAGGCACTTCAATACTCGCCTGACGGAAAGTATGCAGGCCCGGTCACCTGTGCAGCATGCCACACGGTCAACAAGAACGGTGTACCCGTACAACTCAACGGTACCAAGTATGAAGATGACTACTGGGCCTCTGTTACACTGGCCCACTTCATGAGAGAGGGGGACCAAAAACTTTCGGTCAAAGAACTTGTCAAGAAGTACCCTCACAAAAAGTCTACAAAAGTCGTGGAGGACGGATGGGAGTAATCTCTCCTCCTCTTCTGCGATCCTTCCTCTCTATGGAGGGATCGGCCTTTCATTTCCTTTCAACTTTACACTAAACTTTCCTATAACGTTCCATTGGGTATAATTATTCCAAAAATGAAACCTGGAGAGCTTTCCCAATGAATGACCATAATCTGGATGATCTAATCATCGATACTATTGAGCCGCAGAACAACAAGGCAAAAAGTTTTCTTACGATCATCGCCCTGATCATCGTTGTTGTGATCATCGGCATTATTTTCTACCGATCGATCCTCGATGATTCCCACACACACCCTGCTGCGCTCGAAAAGAACCCTGCCGAACTTATCAGCCCGGAACTTACCCTGCAAAGCACTCCCAAGGTCAAAGCACCCAAAGAGGAGACAAAACTCTCCTCCATGATCGAGGAGAAATTGACAGCACCTGCCAAAAACAGTGAGGTGAAGAAAGAGACACTGGAGATCACGAAAGAGACTGCAGCCCCAGCAGAACCGGCTGTCTCATCCGTACCTAAAACACCGGAGGTTTCTGCACCTGCTGCAGCAGAGGAGACAAAGAATGAAGTGCCTGCTCCTGTAAAAGTGCCTGCGGCACGTACACCTGAAACCAAACCGGCTCCCGTAGAAAAAGTGGTCGTTCCCAAAAAGCTCTCCCATAAAGCACCCACAGCGGAAAAAGTGGTCGTACCTGTTCCCAAACATACGGCACCGGCTGCCAAGGGAAGCTATTATATCCAGGTGGGTTCATTCTCTCAGACACCCAGTACAAGATTCCTCAATACGATCAAAAAACACGGTTTCAGCTACAAGATCACGCCCCCCACTGCCAACGGGACCAAAAAACTCCTTATCGGACCGTATCCGAGCAGAACTGCCGCCGACCATGCCCTGGTCCGTGTCAAGGACCGCATCAACAAGGGTGCGTTCATCGTAAAGAAGTAAAAACATGATAAAAACCGTCCTTTTTGACCAACTCACCCCTGTCGCCCTCTACGGAAAGATCAAACTGCTCTTCCCCGAGGAGATCACGATGCTGTTCGAAAGTGTCGTCAATACCAGTGACGGGAACTTTTCCTTTATCACCATCGGAGCCCAGGAACGCCTAAGCTACAAAGGAAAGAAGACTTTCTATACAGGTACCGACGGAGTGGAAAAAACACTCGAGGAAGACCCCTTCTCCTTTTTGAAATCCTACTATGCCGGGATCGATCAGAACAGATACAAAGAAAAAGCACAGGAAGCAGGTTTCTCTTTTGTTGACGGATTCATCGGATTCATCGCATACGATATGGTAAAGGTGTTCGAACCGGTGCTTTGCGAAAGTATGGATACACTGCTCGATCCTCTCGATACACCGGATCTCGACCTGGTACGCCCGAAGATCATCATCGCCTATTCCCATAAAAGTGCGAAACTCACACTGATCCTCAATGATGAACGTATGAAAAACGGTTTTGAAAAGATCGGGGCCATGCTTCATGACACCTTTACTCCCATGGCACTTAAAGCAGTCGAACTCGAGGGGGAAGGAGAGTTCAGCATCGATGAAGAACGTTTCAAGGCACTGGTCGCAGAATCAAAAGAGAGTATCCGTTCGGGAGACGTTTTTCAAATTCTGCTTGCCAACCGTTACACCCAGAAAGGAAAGATAGACCCGCTCTCTTTCTACCGTGTCCTGCGTTCGAAGAATCCCTCCCCCTACCTCTTCCTGCTTGATTATGAAGACTTCTCCATCTGCGGTTCGAGCCCTGAAGTGATGGTGCGCCTGACCGACGGAGAGATACTGCTTCGCCCTATTGCCGGAACACGCAAACGCGGAAAGACACATGCACGGGACAAAGAGCTCGAAGAGGAGATGCTGGGCGACCCCAAAGAGTGCGCCGAACACCTGATGCTCATCGACCTCGGACGCAACGATGTAGGCCGTGTCGCCCAAACCGGTACGGTAGAGGTAACGGACATGATGCGTGTAGAGAAGTACTCCCATGTCATGCACATGGTCTCCGATGTCGAGGCAATCATCAGAGACGACAAGGACATGTTCGACCTCTTTGCCGCCACTTTCACCGCAGGGACCATGACCGGTGCGCCAAAGATCAAGGCGATGGAACTTATCGCCAAATTCGAAGGCCTCAAGAGAGGTTTCTACTCCGGTTCTGTAGGCTACTTCTCTTTCAACGGGAACATGGACTCCGCTATTGCCATCAGAACCTCCCTCATCAAACCAGACTCTATCACCCTTCAGGCAGGAGCCGGCATTGTTGCCGATTCTGTACCGGAACTGGAGTACCTGGAAGTCAAGAACAAACTCGGTGCCCTGCTCGCCACTCTCAAAGAGATGGAGAGGCTTTAAAAGATGGCAAAAGCACTTTTTGCGATCTTCGGGAATCCTGTCTCTCACTCAAAATCCCCGCTGATGCACAACCTCGCCTTCAAGGCTCTGAGTATCGATGCCTGCTACAATCGCTACAGACTTGAAAAGGGAGAAACACTCAGAGAAACTTTTTTTGCACTGAAACTCAAAGGCATCAACATCACTGTACCCCACAAAGAACACGCCTATGCTGCCTGTGATGTACTGGACGATTTCGCCAGCAAAGTGGGTGCGGTCAACACCATCGTTGAAAAAGAGGGAAAACTTTACGGCTACAATACCGATGCCCCCGGTTTCCTCAAGGCAATTTCAGAATTTCATGATGTCAGGAATGTGCTTTTCCTTGGTGCAGGAGGTACAGCACAGTCCACCTCTGTCATTCTCAAAGAAGCCGGATACGATGTGACCATCCTCAACCGCAGTGCAGGCAGACTCGATAAATATATACAGGATGGTTTCAAGACAGCTACGTTCGAATCGTTCAAACCCTCTGCCTATGACCTTGTCATCAACATGACCTCTGCCGGACTGGAAGATGAGCATCTTCCTGCCCCAAGAGAGATACTTGAGTATGTCATCCCCCGTGCCAAAGCGTGTGTCGATGTCATTTATGGGAAAGAGACCCCTTTTCTGAAATTGGCAAAGCGTTACGGCAAACCGACAAAGGACGGAAGTGATATGCTGCTTTATCAGGGGATCATCGCTTTTGAACACTTTACCGACCATCAATACACTTTTGATGAGATCAAATCACCTATGAAAAAGGCTTTTGAATGATGAGAAATATTAACATACACTACAGTGAGGCACTACATGCTAAATCGTAAAAAATTACTTTTGGGGCTCCTTTTTATCCTGCTTGTCATCGGCGCATTCATCTGGGGCAACCTTCCCAAGATCACACCTTACTACAAGCAGTTGACCAAAGCCCGTGTCGGACTCAATATGGATCTCCAGCCCAAAGCACAGAAAGAGGCACACTTTGTCGGTTCTGCCAAGTGCAAAAAGTGCCATAAAGAGAAATACCATGACTGGAAAGCGTCCATGCATTCCAAAATGATCCAGGATATCACCAAAGATCCCTCGGTGGTCGTGGCCAATTTCAGCAAACTTCCCGAAGATGCCGACTTCACCCTCAAAGATGCGGTCTATACGATAGGCAGCAAATTCAAACAGCGCTACATGATCCCTGCGACCATTAACGGAAAGAAGGATTACCGCCTGGGGAACTACCAGTGGAACACACAGACCGGAAAATGGCAGCACTTCAAACCTTACAAATACTGGTACCAT
>JALSTF010000004.1 GCA_026983895.1 Sulfurovum sp. | reverse complement strand
CATTTTCCCTTCCTGGGAAACTTTCGCACCCATGAGGAAGAGCGACACCCTGTTGAGATGATGCATGATGGGGCCTTTGTATTTTGGGAAGAGTATGATCGCAGGTATCATAATGAAACCGGTAATAAAACCGATGACGACCGCTCCCCAGCCAAATCTAATTTTCGCAAAGATCTTCATTTTTTATCCATCCTATTATTCCGTTTTTGTACTCTATTTTGATATAGTCCCCGCGTTCTCCGAGTTTTGGTGTCTTCATATCTTCATCTATTTTTGTGCTGACGGAGCTGTTGTAGGTAGGGAGTATGTAGAGCGGGGCTCCCTGTTTGACACAGATCCTCTTATGCGGTATGTACAGTGTCAAAAGTGTGATGAGTGAGACCACACCCAGTACCAGATAGAAGAAATCCCTTTTGATGAGAAACATCAGGAGGAAGAAGCCCGCAAAGAACATCAGTGTATATTTTTTCAGCTTTTCAAAACTGTCTTCCTTGGGATTGAGGTCAGTCTGGGTCACCACACTGTCATCGGCCAGTTCGGCGGAGGCTTCCAGAAAAACATATTGATTCTTTATCGTGTTGAAATAGGTGAATTTGATGTTCTTCTGCGCAACGGGTACGACAATGTAGAATTCCGCTTCCACTTTGGCGAACTTCCTGTGCATGTCCTCCAGCCCGGATTCTTCGACACTCTTTAGGTGTATGTCTTCGAGGTTGGCTTCATAGGCTTCGATGGAAAGGGTAACGAGATGGTTCTTCTCATCATAATTCGAGACCTGGGAGCCTTTGATCTTCATATCGGCAGCAAGTACACCGCAAAAATCCTCTCTGGGCCTGAGATGCGCCAACGTGATATGCTGCGGATCAAGAGAAGTGTTCACTGAGCTTGAAACAATGAAGAGTCTGGGGATCTTGACATCTATTTTATCTGCTTTGAAATAAAAAGTATAAAAGCTGTCATTTTCATTGTGAATGACCAGAGGGTCCTGAAAAATAGGCTGTATCGGGCTCATTGGGTCGAATTGAAACTGGGGATTGTCATCTGAGACACGTTCTGTATCGATCACGGTAACAGGGAAGAGCTGGTTCTCGTAGACCTTTTTGGGTATATAACTGTATTTGTATTCTGCCTGTGCGTTCAGCAGGGAAGCAAGTGACATCACTGCCAGGAGCATAAAGCCCAATGAACGCAGAAGCGGCATCAGTCTTCAAACCCTTTGAGCATTTTTATCCCGTCTTCGCTGCCGAGGATCGCTTCGAGTGCACGTTCGGGGTGGGGCATAAGGCCAAAAACATTTTTGTTTTTGTTGCAAACACCTGCAATGGAAGTGACAGAACCGTTGACCACAACAGGATTCCCTTCATTGTCGGAGTAACGCAGCAGGACCTGTCCATTTTCTTCAAGGGCTTTGAGCCCTTCATCGTCGATGTAGTAATTCCCGTCTGCATGGGCAATAGGGATATTGAGCACTTCACCTTTTTCGCAGCGGTTCAAAAAAGCATTGTCATTATTGATAACACAGAGGGTCTGATGCTTTGAAATAAAGTGCAGGTTGTTGTTTCGCTTGAGCGCACCCGGGATCATTCCTGCTTCGGTAAGGATCTGAAAACCGTTGCAGATACCGAGTACTTTCCCGCCTTCCTCAGCATACGTTTTGACTGCTTTCATGACAGGGGAGAATCTTGCGATCGATCCCGAACGAAGGTAGTCTCCGTACGAGAATCCGCCGGGAACAACTACAAGATCGATCTCACGGGGCAATGTCTCCTCTTCATGCCAGACGAGTTCAGTACTGTGCCCAAGTTTTTCAAACGCATACTGGGTATCGAACTCGCAGTTCGTCCCGGGAAATCTTAGTACCGCTACTCTCATTACGCTATCTCTATAGTGTAATCTTCAATAACGGTATTGGCAAGCAGTGTTTCACACATCTCTTTGACTTCTGCTTCCGCTTTGGCTTTGTCTTCCGCATCGAGCTTGATGACGATCTGCTTTCCTATACGCACATCCTTTACCCCGTCGAAACCCAGTGAATCCAAGGCATGGTGTGCTGCTTTTCCCTGCGGGTCAAGTACGCCTTCTTTTAAAAATACGTTTACAATCGCTGTCATTATTTCTTCTCCCCTAAAATTCTGTTAAGTACTTCTTCGTACGCCACTTTGAGACCGCCGAGACCCTGTCTGAAACGGTCTTTGTCCATGCTTTCACCGCTTTCGAAATCCCAGAGTCTGAAGTTGTCCGGGCTGAGTTCGTCAATAAGGATGATGTTCCCATTGATATCCCTTCCGAATTCCAGTTTAAAGTCCACGAGTGTCAGATTTCGTTCTGCATAGAAATCTTTGAGCAGTGTATTGATCTTCCGTGCCATGTAGCGGATGTAGTCCAGTTCTGCCTCCTCTTCGACCAGTTCAAGGATCATGCAGTGCTGGTCGTTGAGTTTGGGGTCACCGAGTGCATCGTTCTTGTAGTCGAACTCTACAAGTGTGAAAGGCAGTACCTTGCCGTCCTCAATACCGAGATTCCTGCTAAGGCTTCCTGTGGCGATGTTCCGTACGATCACTTCAATGAGTATGACCTCCGCTTTTTTGTGAAGCATATGGTTGTCATCAATCATTTCTACAAAATGGGTAGGGATCCCTTTTTCATTCAGGAATTTGAAAAGTGCCGTGGATATTTTGTTGTTCAGCGCTCCTTTTCCCTCTTCGCTAGACTTCTTTTCTCCGTTGAATGCCGTCAGATCATCCTTGAATTCGGAGATATAGAGATCGGAATACTCCGTTGTCCAGATTTTCTTTGCCTTGCCTTCATAAACAAGTTCCTGTTTGACCGGTGAATCTGCTGCCATTATTTTTTTCCTTTGTTTGTGATAATAAGCGCTTTCAGTATATCCACACCTATTTTCAACTGTGCATCTTTATAGAGCTGATCTTCTGTGATCACTGTTTTGTTCTGGTCTGCTGAAAGGGTGCTGTTGCTGTCCGTTGCATTGATATCCACCCTGATGGACTTTTTGGTCGCATTTGCATCGATCTTGGCAAGTTCTACTTCAAGATGCTTCTTGAGGTCACGTTCTTTCAGATAGAGGGAATCTTCCTCTTTGTTCGGTATCTTGCCTGCATGGACAATGATATCCGGTGTGACACCCTTTGCCTGGATCGTGCGCCCGCTTGGAAGGTAATAGCGCGCAACGGTAAGTTTCAATGCTTCATTGTCGCCTATAGGCATGACCACCTGTACCGAGCCTTTCCCGAAGGTCTTTTCGCCCACAATGATGGAACGGTTGAAGTCCTGAAGGGCGCCGGAGACGATCTCGCTGGCAGAAGCAGAACCGCCGTTGACGAGTACGACCATCGGTGTGTTGGTATCGGTGTGGGGTTTGGTCGCCTTGTACTCAACATTTTCGAGTTTGGTACGGCCTTTCTGGCTGACGATGACACCATGGTCAACGAACATGTCCACAAGTCCTACCGCTTGGTCAAGAAGGCCTCCCGGGTTGTTTCTGAGATCCAGGATGATCCCTTTTGTATCGTTATGCTCTTTGATGGCTTTTTTCATGCTTTCAACGACCTTCTGGTCAAAGGAGGTGACATAGATATAAAGGAGGTTCTTCTCTTTTTCCAATGTCTTTGCATAGACTGACTGGATCTTGATGATATCTCTTGTGATCTTGATCTTCAGCGGTTTTGCTGCATGCTTGCGCACTACGGTCAGTACGATATCTGTTTTGGGCTTGCCCCTCATCAGTTTGACGGCTTCGTCTATCGTCATGCCTATGGTCGCCTTGTTGTCGATCTTGAGTATGATATCTCCGGCTTTGATACCTGCTTTCATCGCCGGTGTGCCTTCAAGCGGAGCAATAACGGTCAGCGCACCTTCTTTCATGCCCACGGAGATACCCAGACCCCCGAATTCTCCTTTGGTCTGCACATTAAGGTCTTTGAACTCTTTGGTGTTCATAAAAGCGGAGTGCGAGTCGAGATTGGTCATCAGGCCTTTGAGCGCTTTGTTAATGAGTTCTGTGGTGTTGGTCTCATCCACATACTCTTTCTCTATGACATTGAGGATCTGCGTGAATTTAATGTACGCTTCAAGTTTCTCTTTTGCTGTCGATTGGGGGGTCGCATCTTTCGCCTGTGCAAAACCGCCGACAAGATAGGCTGCGGTCAGGGTTGAGATCAAACCTGTTGCCATGATTTTTTTACTTTTTTTGATCATAAATGATTTGCTCCGTAAATTGGTTTAATATTTTATTGAAATCTCACTAAGAAGTTGCTGTTTTCAAAGAGATTTGCCATACTATATTAGAGCAGGGTAAACGGGAGTTAAATAATGGATCAAGGGATAGTTGAAAAGTAATTGAAAAAAATTTGTTAAGAAACTTGACAATAAGTGACTAAAGTTGTATAATATGTCAAATTTAAGCCAATCTTAGGAGATCGTTATGAGTATTTTAGAGAAATTAACCAACCAAATGCAAGGGACCATTGAATCAGGGGTATCGCTTGCCTTACACAATAAAAACCAGGAAGTGGAGCCTATTCACCTGATCTGGGCGCTGCTGACCAACAGCAATTCCATTTTGAATCAGGCACTGAATAAAATGAATGCTGACAAAGCGGCCATTGAACTGGAAGCGAAATCGATCGCGAACAAACTGCCGTCTGTTTCAACGGTAACGAAAGAAAACATCAAACTGGGGCAGAATCTTGTCCGTTCTTTACAGAATGCCGAAGGGGTCATGGCCGCCAACGGTGACCAGTACCTGGCAGTGGATGCCTGGCTGCTTGCCAATGCCGATGAAAGTTTCGTCAGAGATGTGCTGGGAAAATACCTTGACCTTTCGGAATTCAAGAAAACACTTGAGTCCATTCGCGGCGGAAAGCAGATAGATTCACAAAGCGGTGACGAGACACTTGAAGCGCTGTCTCAGTACGGGGTGGATCTGAACCAGAAAGCGCTTGACGGCGAGCTTGACCCGGTCATCGGACGTGACGAAGAGGTACAGCGTGTCATGCAGATCCTCATCAGAAAGACCAAGAACAATCCCATCCTCATCGGTGAGCCGGGAACCGGTAAAACAGCCATTGTCGAAGGGCTTGCGCAGCGTATCGTCAACAAAGAGGTGCCGCTGAGCCTTCAGAACATGCGTGTCATCTCGCTTGACATGAGCCGCCTGATCGCCGGGGCGAAATACAGGGGCGAGTTCGAGGACAGACTCAAAGCGGTCGTCGACGAAGTCAAAGAGGCGGCCAACGTCATCCTCTTCATTGATGAGATCCATACTATCGTCGGTGCGGGTGCAAGCGAAGGAAGCATGGATGCGGCCAATATCCTCAAGCCGGCACTGGCGCGCGGTGAACTGCATACCATCGGTGCGACCACGCTCAAAGAGTACAGAAAGTACTTCGAGAAGGATGCGGCGCTGCAACGTCGTTTCCAGCCGGTCAAAGTAGATGAGCCGAGCATCAATGAAGCGCTCCAGATCCTCAGGGGTATCAAGGACAGGCTCGAGACGCACCACAATGTCATCATTACCGACGGTGCGCTCGTGGCGGCGGCAAAACTCTCCGACCGCTACATCACGGACAGATTCCTGCCCGACAAGGCAATAGACCTTATTGACGAGGCGGCGGCCGAACTGAAGATGCAGATAGAGAGCGAACCGACCGACCTGGCGAAGATCAAACGTGAGATCTCTACGCTGCAGGTCGAGAAGGAAGCCCTCAAGATGGAAGAGAGCGAAAAGAATACCGCACGTCTCGAAGAGATAGAAAAAGAGCTGGCGGACCTCGAAGAGAAGAAGGTCGCACTGCAGAACCAGTTCGACAATGAAAAAGAGGTCTTCAACCAGATCGCCGAAGTCAAAGGAGCCATCGAAGCGCTT
>JALSTF010000003.1 GCA_026983895.1 Sulfurovum sp. | reverse complement strand
CTCGGTGGGGCAGCCCTTTTTGAGCTATATCATCGGAGGCGAGCTGCTGCAGGATGGGGTCTCCCTCTATGCCGTGACTGCGTTCATACTCTCTTTTGTCACACTGGGGGTCGTACAGCTTCCTCTGGAGTGGTCACTGTTCGGAGCACGCTTCACCATCATGCGCAACCTGCTCAGCCTTCTCTTTGCCCTGCTGGTCTCCTGGGCCACGGTGGGTATACTGGAGATGGTCTAATGAAAAAAACAGAACAAAAGAAGCCTGTAAACCGCAGCGGATGGGTCATGCTCGGTATCGTTGCACTGCTTTACCTGCTGACTTTCCTGCTTGACCCTTCTGCCGGAAAAGCCTCTGCCATGGCAGCATTCAAAACGTTGAAAATGATCGCACCTATTCTGCTCATCGTATTTTTCCTTATGGCGCTGCTCAATACATTCATCGATCCAAAAGATGTAGCCAGGCATGTGGGAAAAGAGAGTGGACTCAAAGGCTGGCTGATCGCTCTTTTGGGCGGTGTGCTCAGTCACGGCCCGGGGTACATCTGGTACCCTATGCTCAGCGACCTGCGCTCACATGGCGCACGCGACGGGCTGATCGTCGCCTTTTTTTACGCCCGATCTATCAAATTGCCCTGGCTGCCCCTGATGGTCAGTTATTTCGGCTTTGCCTTTACGGCTCTGCTGACACTGTTCATTCTTCTGGGCGCATGGATGCAGGGTATCATGGTTGATATATTTAATAGGAAAAAAGACAACCTGTAAGCACCTCTAAAAATATCCTATCTTTTTTATCCATTCGTTTAACCTTTTTGACTATAATGCGTCAAATTATTTTCTAGGATATATCATGTTCAAAACCATTCTTGTCTGGCTTATCGGTATGCTTATACTGCTTCAGGCTATTCAAATCTCCATTCCTCCTGTTCCCAAGAGCATTAACCCCCAAAATGAGATAAAGGCACCCAAAGAGATCATGACAATGCTGCGGACCTCCTGCTATGACTGCCATTCCTACAAGACGAAAATGCCATGGTATGGCAATATCGCTCCGGTATCATGGGAAGTGAAGAGCCACATCAAAGAGGGGCGCGAGTGGCTCAATTTTCAGGAATGGGGTACGTATGATGCAAAGAAAAAGCAAAAAATCTATAAAGGTATTGCCAAGACCATCAATTTTTCTATGCCTATGCCGATGTATCTGATCATACACAAACAGGCGAAATTGACAAGAGAACAGCGTATGAAGATCAAAAAATGGGCGGAAAGTCATATTAAAGAAGAATATTGATCAAATAGGAGTTAATTTGTCCTATTTGTTAATTTTTTATGTTATAATACTGGTACAAAACCAAATTAAAAGGATTTAACATGCCAAAGATCAATAAATATGTAGATATCGACACCGTCGAAAGAGAAGCAAAAAAAGACCTTATCGACAGACACTCACCTTTCATTACCGTAGAAGGTGAAGCAAAGAAAGGTGAAATGCTTGCAGTGAACGTCAAAATGGGCCAGGAGTATACTCACCCGGATGATTTTGACCACTATATCGAGTCAATCACCCTCTTCGACGGTGACACAAAGCTTGCCATGGCAACATTCGTACCGGGAACACTCGGAAACGAAAAGTCTCATGCAGAAGTAACATTCAACATCAGACCGATGAAAAGCAAACTCAACCTCGTTGCGCACGGATACTGTACAAAACACGGTATCTGGGAATCAACTCCGGTTGTAGTCGAAGTCGCGGGCTAAGAAGAATTACTTTTTCTACTTTACACCTCTTCCTTAAGAGGTGTACCTCCAAAACAATCTTTTATAAAATCACTTACAACAAAATTTTTCAGGTTACTGTACATCCAAAAGTGCATTGATCTTCGCGATCTTTTTTGCCTCTTCGTCTATCATTGTTTTTTCATAATAGACCTCCAATGCTTTTCGCATCGTATAGGTCGTATCGTCTCCCGTGATCTTTTTAAGCGTCTCAAGTTTTTCGATCAGGTCAGAGGTAAGCGAAAGTGTAATATTCTTCGGTCCATTTGCCATTATTGTATCCTTCATCTATTTTTACACCCATTATAATGTCAAAAAGTTAACCAAAAGGACTATCCTTTCATTTTCTTCTCTATTTCTATGATCTTCGGCAGGGTAGAAAGTACAGAATCGGGATTGAGGCTGATTGAATCGATACCCAGTTCCACCAAAAATTCCGCTACTTCAGGATAATCCGACGGTGCCTGGCCGCAGATGCCGCTGTGGCGTTCATTGCGCTTGGCACCCTGCACTGCCATTTCTATCATTTTCAGGACACCCGGGTCTCGCTCATCGTAGTCGAATGCCACGATCTCGCTGTCTCTGTCAACGCCCAGCGTTAACTGGGTAAGGTCATTGCTTCCAATGCTGAAACCGTCGAAGATCTTGCTGAAACCGTCAATGGAGATGACATTGTTCGGGATCTCGCACATGACATAGACCTTCAGTCCGTTCTCTCCGCGTTTGAGGCCGTATTTCTCCATGGTCTCTATGACACGCTGCCCCTCTTCTACACGACGGCAGAAAGGGATCATCAAAATGACATTGTCAAAGCCCATTTCATCGCGTACACGCTTCATGGCGGCACATTCCAGCGAAAAGCCCTCTTCATAGGACGGATGGGCATAGCGTGCCGCACCGCGGAAACCGATCATGGGATTGTCCTCTTCGGGTTCGAAGAATTTCCCGCCCAGAAGCGTTGCATATTCGTTGGATTTGAAATCGCTCATCCGTACGACACAGGGCTTCGGATAGACCGTTGCCGCAATGGTCGCCACCCCTTCGGAAAGCCGTTTGATGAAAAAGTCTTCCAGGGAGTCATAGGTTTCAGCCAGTGTATTCAGGGCTGTTCTTGTTGCATTGTCCACTTTTTCAGGATGTTTCAATGCCATCGGATGCGCCTTGATATATTCGTTGATAATGAACTCCATACGCGCAAGGCCTATGCCGTCCACCGGCAGCGACGCAAGAGAGAATGCAATGTCAGGATTTCCAAGATTCATCATGATCTCTGTTCTGGTTTTCTCCAGGGCACTGAGATCTGTCTCTTTAACGTCAAATTTGAGTTTTCCCTCATAGACATTCCCTGTTTCACCTTCCGCACAGCTGACTGTCACCTCTTGACCGTTTTGCAATACTTCCGTTGCATTTTCGCTTCCAACGATCGCGGGAAGACCAAGTTCACGGCTGACAATGGCAGCATGACAGGTACGACCGCCCTTGTTCGTGACGATCGCCGAAGCGATCTTCATAACCGGTTCCCAGTCAGGTGTGGTAATGTCTGCGACAAGCACCTCTCCGGGTTTGAAACTATCCATCTCTTTGATATCATGAACGATATGTACTTTCCCGCTACCTATTTTCGTACCGACTGCACGCCCTGTCGTCAGTACTTTGCCCTGCTCTTTAAGGCGGTAAATCCTGAGCAGTGTACCGCTTGTCTGGGACTGTACCGTTTCGGGACGCGCCTGCACCATATAAAGATGCCCGTCAACCCCGTCTTTTGCCCATTCCATATCCATCGGTTTGTGGAAACCCGCTTTCTCAGAATAGTGTTGCTCTACTTTGATCGCATACTCTGCCAACACCATCACCTCTTCATCGCTGAGGCAGAAATGTTTACGCTCATCAGGTGTCGTTTCGATATTTTTCGTATACTCCACGGCCATATTGCTGATGTTCGCCTCTTTGGTGAAGATCATTTTGAGCGCTTTGCTTCCAAGACGGCGCTTAAGTACGGCTCTGTGTCCTTTGGTGAATGTTGGTTTATGCACATAGAAGCTGTCGGGGTCTATGCTGCCCAGTACCACATTTTCACCCAGGCCGTAAGCGGCATTGATGAACACGACATCCCGGAACCCGGTCTCTGTATCGAGGCTGAACATCACACCGCTGGCACCTATGTCGCTGCGCACCATCTTCATAACCACAGCAGAGAGGTAGACCTTGTAGTAGTCGAATCCGTTGTCATACTTGTAATGCAGTGAACGGTCGGTGAAGTTGGACGCCAGACAGCGCATATAGGCATCGAGCAGCTCCTTTTCATCCTGAATATTCAGGTACGTCTCGTTCTGTCCGGCAAAGGATGCCTCCGGAGAATCTTCCGCTGTGGCAGAAGAACGTACGGCAACAGAGACACTCTCCCCATATTCTTCTTTCAGTTTGCGGAAATTTTCCAAAATATCGTTTTTGATATCTTCCGGGATCTCGCATTCATAGACGATCTTCCGGCATGCCGCACCGCGTTCCTGGAGCTGTTCCACATTGTCAGGGTTCAGGTCGTCCAGCTGTGCATGCAGTTTTTCCCAGGCATCGTTGTGATCGAGTATCGCTTTGTAGGCTGAAGCGGTTACGGCAAACCCGTTGGGAACCCGTACACCTTCGCTTGTAAGATTCCGGTACATCTCTCCGAGCGAAGCATTCTTTCCGCCCACCTCTGTGACATCCTCTATACCTATTTCACTGAACCATTTAATACTGTTTTTCATTATGTAATCCTTTTCTTTTCAGAGTATACTAATAACCTGGCACCTTGCGTATGGTGATTTATTCACCACGGCTCTATGCACCCCATATAAATTGGTGGGTGAACCCACCCTACGCGTTATAGATATATCACTTCTTCAGGCTCTACGATATGCGCTTTCTTCTGCAATGCATTCTCAAGGACACTGCGCAGGATCACCTGCTTGTCCTCTTCACCATGTATCAGATAGATCCTGCTCAGGTCTTCCATCTGGCCGATCCACCGGATGATGGCACTCTGGTCTGCATGGGCCGAGAAACCGTTGATGGTATGCACACTGGCCTTGATGAGGATATCCTCATGGTAGATCTTTACCCATCTGGCACCGTCGACGATGCGCCTTCCCAGTGTACCTACCGCCTGATACCCCACAAAGATGAGTGCGTTCTTTTTATTCCAGAGGCGGTTCTTGAAATGGTGCAGTATACGCCCGCCGTTGCACATACCGCTTCCGGCAATGATGATGGCACGTGTATCCACCTCGTTGATCTGCTTGGAAGCTTCTACATCCGGTGTATAGACCAGTCCCTCGAAATCGAAGATCGTGCCGTCACGCTCCTTGAAAGCCTGGCATTTGTCGCTCAGTAGTTCCGCATAGTTCCTGTACACCTGTGTCGCCTGTGTCGCCATAGGACTGTCGAGGAAGATCTGGCATTCGGGAAGCTCCTTCCTGTCATGCATCCCCTTGAGGATACAGAGCAGTTCCTGTGTCCGCTCTACGGCAAAAGAAGGGATAATGACATTCCCCCAGTCATTGAGCGTATCGATAACGATGCGTTTGAACTCCGTTTCGCTGATCTCGGCGGTCTGGTGGTCACGGTCTCCATAAGTGGACTCAACATAGAGGTAGTTGGCATGCGTACATTTCTCGAGCTTGGGCAGGACCATATCGTTATCATTGCCTATATCCCCGGAAAAAACGATGGTCTGCCTGACGTTGTTCTCCATATAGTTGATCTCGATGAATGCCGAACCCAAAATATGCCCCGCATCATGATAGACCACTTCGATGCCCTCTGCCAGTTCAAAAGGCGTATCATACTCCGTATAATGCCAGACCGCATTCAGGGCATCAACGACATCCTCCTCTTCATACAGCGGAGCAGTGACCGATGCTTCTTTCCCCTGCCTCTGCGCCTTTTTGTAATTCGTCAGATAATCTTCTTTCATGATCTTGGCACTGTCGAATAAAATGACTTCCGCAAGGTCGCGTGTCGCATGTGTCGCATAGATCGGCCCTGCATAGCCTTCTTTTATAAGTTTGGGAATACGCCCTACATGATCGAGGTGCGCATGTGTTACCAGCAGGTAATCCACATCGGAAGGATCAAAATCGA
>JALSTF010000002.1 GCA_026983895.1 Sulfurovum sp. | reverse complement strand
ATAATAGATATTCAGTGCTTTTTCGATACGGTAGGGATCGTTGGATGCGATCCTGGACATATATACAGGATCGAGAGCCAGAAGCCAGGCATAGGTTTCCGGAAGTGTTTTAAGGGCAATAGCTGTTTGTTCTCTGGTCTGTCCGGATATTTTCGGAAGTTCACTGATACCGTCGATGAGCATTTTGAGATAAAAACTCGTACCTCCGACGATCACAAGATTTTTCTCTGCAATGCGGGCTTTTTCATAAACCTCCCTGTAAAGGCGGATGAAAGTTGTCACATCAAAATCCTCATCGGCGTGCAGGACATCGATCCCAAAATGTGTGATACCTTCACGTTCTTCTTTCGTGGGTTTGGCTGAAACGATATCGATCTCCCTGTAGATGGAGAGCGAATCTATGGAGAGGATATAGGCATCGAGTGCATGCGCTGCTTTAATGGAGAGTGCTGTTTTCCCCGATGCTGTAGGACCGATAAGTGCGATCTGTCTGATACTATTCATTGCATAATCATAGCAAGTTAGTGCTAAGTGTTAAGGGTTAAGTACGAAGAGGGTAGAATTAGGGAAATCATTTTGGGGGATCTATGGATCTTTTTGACAAGCATAACCGTTTCAATATTGCCAATATGGTTACCTATTTGAATGTTGCTCTGGGTGTGATCGCGATCTATTTCATAGTGAAAGAAGATTTTTTTACCGCCATTATACTGGCATGGATCGCTGGTGCCTGTGATATCATCGATGGAAAACTGGCGCGCAAATATGCACTTTCGACAGAATTTGGGGTCCAGTTAGACAGTTTTGCAGACTTTATCTCTTTTGTGGTCATGCCGCCTTTCCTGCTCTTCTATGCATTGAAAGGAAGTTTTACCTCCGGTATGGAAGAGTTACTCGTCGGGTTGGTATTCATTGCCTACATCATCTCCGGTCTGCGCAGATTGGTAGAGTTTAATCTCAAGGTCGATGCAGGAGAGGTCGCCAAATATTTTGAAGGAGTACCGACACCGCTGGGAGCGATACTCCTTTGGGTACTTTATTTGCTTTTCAGTTATGCTGTCGTACCGAGTGTTTTTGTGATAACGCTGATGGTCGTAGCGATTGCATGGTCACTGAATTCGAATTTGAAAATACCACATCCGTAGAAAGTGAGCAGTGAGCAGTGAGCAGTGAGCCGTTAGCAAAAAAAAGTATCATGGGGAAGTTGTCAGATTTTTCAGAACTGGTGATGTTCAAGCATTCCGTGTTCTCCCTGCCGTTCATCTTTATTGCCATGATCGTTGCTTCCTATGTGGATACGGGATCAGGATGGTTTGGCTGGAAACTGCTTTTTTTGGGTACAGTGGCTGCCGTTTCGGCAAGGAACTTTGCCATGGGTGTCAACCGCCACCTTGACAGAGATATTGACAGATTGAATCCCAGAACGAAGAATAGGCCTTCTGTGGACGGCAGGGTTTCGACGGTACAAATGCTATTTTTTATTGTTGTCAATGCCCTTGTTTTTGTCGTTGTTGCTTACCTTATCAATGACCTTGCTTTTAAACTGTCCATTCCTATATTGCTGATCCTGGGTGCCTATACGCTCTTCAAACGCTTTTCTTCCCTGGCACACCTTATCCTTGGTATCAGTCTGGGGTTGGCACCTATTGCAGGGGTGGTTGCTGTATCGGGAGAGATCACGCCCTGGTCAGTCTATCTTGCAATAGGTGTGATGTTCTGGGTCGCGGGGTTCGATTTGCTTTATTCTCTGCAGGATATAGAATTTGACAAGGCCCACAAACTTCACTCCATCCCCTCGAGATTCGGCGCTGAAAAGACGATGTGGATCGCACGAGTCTTTCATTTTTTGACGATCTTTTTCTGGATAGGTTTTGTATGGAGTGCACACCTGGGTATCTGGGCAGCATCGGCTATTCTTTTTGCGGCGATCATGCTGACTTACGAGCATTACCTTGTCAACAAAGATTTTACGAAAATTGACAGGGCATTTTTTACGGTGAACGGATATCTGGGGTTTGTCTTTCTTTTTTTTATTATTTTGGAGGTAGTATAAATGGAGTATATTGGAATAGGAGTCATCGCATTTTCGATCGTAGTGATCATTTATCTTCTTGTCGTGAACAGTGAACTGAAAAAAGAGAAGAAAGTACTGCAGGAGATCCTGGAAGTCAAGGATACGACCATACAGAATTTGCAAGCTTCCCGTGTGGCAGTGAAAGATGTGATAGAAAATCTCTCTGCACATGATGAAGTAATGGCGCTGGTAGATGCAGGGAAAAGCAGAGATGAGATCTCTGCAAAGCTGGGTATCCCGCTCAGTAAGATCGAACTGATCATTAAATTTGACAAGATCAAAAAAGACCATGTCGTCTAGCTGGGAAGATATACTCCGTGATGCGACGATGCAGCTTGAGGAGTCGTACCGTCTATTTCTTGAAAAAGACAGCGGATACATCCCCGATAAAAAGAATTATCTCAATGCGTTTAAAACCCTGCCCCGGGACAAAGTCAAGTATATTCTTTTCGGGCAGGACCCTTACCCGAGGGCAGAGAGTGCCAGCGGCTATGCTTTTATCGATGCCAACGTGCAAAATATTTTTTCAGATACCGGTTTGAGCAAGGAAGTGAACAGGGCAACAAGCCTGAGAAATTTTGTCAAAATGGCATTGGTCGCACGGGGTGACCTTTCTTTGGATGATCTTTCTCAGTCTGCCATCGCTGCCATAGACAAAACGAAGCTGATCTCCTCCATCGATGCATTGAGGGAAAATTTTGAGAAGAATGGTGTGCTGCTTCTCAATACGGCATTGATCTTTACGGACAAGAAGAGTTCCAGCAGGCATGTGAAGGCATGGAGGCCTTTTGTCAAAACACTGCTTGCCTCACTGGAAAGACAACATCCAAAACTTATTCTTTTTGGTACGCATGCCAAGGCTCTGAAAAAGAATCTTCCTCTCGATTTTTTTGAAACGATAGAGCTTGAACACCCCTATAACCACACGTTCACAGGCAATCAGAATGCTCTCGATCTTTTCGGCCCTATGCAGCTACTTGATAAATAAAGGAATTTTGGGTAAAATTCTGCTCTCACAATATTTGTGCGCTCATGGCTCAGCTGGATAGAGCATCGGTTTGCGGTACCGAAGGTCTCAGGTTCGAATCCTGATGGGCGTACCATTCATTAATCTATCCTTTACATACCTCATGCAAGTTACGTAAAAATGGCACATGTACCCTTCATCATCCCCTCCTAACCAAAGTTATATTACAATAAGAGCAAACTAACGCAGGGAGCTTTTGTTGTGAATATCTTACTTGTCAATGCCAATCCTGTTGTCTCCAGACTTTTCGCCCTGTGCAGCCGTGATGCCAAGATAGTATTGGAAGAGGTAGAGAAGGTCGATGGGCTTTCTCAGGACAAGAGGTATGATCTGCTCTTTGTGGATGATGCTTCTTTTGCTGAGGATGTCAGGGAATATATCGAAGAGGGAAATACGGAAAAAAAAATATTGCTCTCTTATTCGAACGAGAATGTGCCGGATTTTGATCTGACACTTCAAAAACCTTTCCTCCCTTCGCAGATATTGGCTTTGCTGGAAAGTGTACCGGAGAGAAAAGAGAACGAACTCGTTCCGGATGAACTGGTGATCTTCCCTGTAGAGACAGAAAAGAAGAGCAGCAAGACTGCATCTATTTTTCCTTTGGCCAAAGAGGAGATAGAAGAAGCGGTAGAAGAAAAGGAAACAGTGGAGATCGGGATGGAAAACCCTCACATTCTTGACAGCAGAGAGATCGAAAAGATCAAAGATCTGCTGGATATGGATGAGGAAGAGATACTTCCGGTTGAAGAGGAGCTTTCAGAAGAAGCCGTAGAAGAAAAAAAGGTAAAAGCAATTACAGAACAGTTGATCGCGGAGGGTCTTGAGATCGTTGATGAAGATGAGATAGTCGAGATATTCCAAACAGATAAAAAGTCCCCAAAGAAACATAAAATAAAAGAGGTGCAGCCATTGGGGAAAAAAGAGTTGAAGCGCATTAAGAAAGCATTTGACGATGCACGCTTAAAGCTCAAACCCAAAAAGATCAAAAAACTTCTCGGAGGCAAAAAAGTGGAAATCGTATTACAGCTAAAGGATCATAGATAATGCGCAGAGGTGCTATACTGGTACTTTCCGGGCCGAGCGGTGCAGGGAAAAGTACGATCATCAATGCGGCTGCAGATGAGATCGGAGAGTATTACTTTTCGATCTCTACGACAACAAGGGCACCCAGGATGGGAGAAAAGGACGGGGTGGATTACTTTTTCGTGACCAAAGAGGTTTTTGAAGAAGATATCAAAGCAGGGAATTTTCTGGAGTACGCAGAGGTACACGGGAACTATTACGGTACATCGCTCAAACCCGTAAGAGAAGCCCTCGATCAGGATAAACTGGTGATATTCGATATAGATATTCAGGGGCATAGATTGGTACGGGCAAAAATGAATGATATCACTACTTCGGCATTCATTACCCCTCCGACACTTAAAGAACTTGAAACAAGATTGCGTGCTCGCTGTACGGATGATGAAGCGGTGATCCTCAGACGGATAGAAAATGCAAAAGAAGAGATCAGAGCACTGGGGGAATATGATTTTACGATCATTAACGATACCGTGGACGCAGCAGCGGAAAAGTTTGTCATTGTTGCCAAAGCAGCGCGGCTTAAGCAGAGCACAGAAGATGAGGTAGAATTCATACGATCCTGGCTCAATACATAATCTGGTGTAAAAAATCGCTTTTTAAATATTTTTAAGTATAATTATCCAAATTTTAATATTACACGATATGTGTAGATAAAGGATGAACTATGGGTATGCCAAGTATGCCGGAGTTGCTGATCGTATTGGCGATCGTTGTACTGCTTTTCGGAGCAAAGAAGATCCCTGATCTCGCAAAGGGTATGGGCAAAGGGATCAAAGACTTCAAAAAAGCCATCAAAGAAGATGATGAAGAGGAAGTAAAAGAGATCACCAAAAAAGAAGAAACGAAGGTCGAAGAGAAGACTGAAGAAAAAAAGAGCGAGAACGCTTAAAAAAGTGCTGAGCGTTCACACCAGGGACATTTGTCCTTTTGGTCAATCACGTTCAGCGTTCAGAATATTCCTTGTGTGTACGATACACATCAAACTCCCCCTATATCATTTTTTACGGACTATACATCATGAAATTAAAAGAAAAAGTCAACCAGGTCATCAAAGAGGCCTTTGAAAAAGCCGGTATCGATGCTGTACCCATCCCTGTTTCCGAAGCGACCAAACCGGAATTTGGAGATTACCAGTTCAATGGTGCGATGGCACTGGCCAAAAAACTGGGCAAGAACCCAAGGGAGATCGCTGCAGAAATTTTGAAACATCTTGATCTTTCGGGTATGGTCGCCAAAGCAGAGATCGCCGGTCCGGGTTTCATTAACCTGTGGCTGAATGATGCATGGATAGCACAGGCCTGCCATGATGCATGCAGTGACGAGAGACTTGGAGTGGAAAAAAAATCCGATCCCATCAAAGTAGTAGTGGACTATTCAGGTCCCAATATGGCCAAGCAGATGCATGTGGGACATTTGCGTTCTACCATCATAGGCGATACACTTGCAAATCTGTTGGAATTCCTTGGAGATGAAGTCATACGGCAGAATCATGTGGGTGACTGGGGTACACAGTTCGGAATGCTTATCGCCTATCTTGAAGAGACCGGAGAAGACAGTTCCGGAAGCCTGAAGGACTTGGAACAGTTTTACAAAGATGCGAAGAAGCGTTTTGATGAAGATGAGTCATTCGCGAACAAAGCAAGAGAATATGTGGTCAGGATACAGAGCGGCGATGCACACTGTCTGAACCTTTGGCAGAAATTCATCA
>JALSTF010000001.1 GCA_026983895.1 Sulfurovum sp. | reverse complement strand
CCCTTACCACCTTTCTTCTGGTACACAACTGCACATTGGTACTGCTATTTTGGAAATCACACAGAACTGTACCTTATGTAACCATTTATCAAAACTAGACAAACGCATACCGAAGCTTCTAAAGAATGACAGAGGTATCTTCGCCAAAGTTATCCAGGCAGGTGAGATAAAAGTAAATGACACCATTAGAGTGGTCACGCCGTAAATTACGAACTTAAAAACATAGGCATAATACCTCCTGATGACATACTGTCCTACATCAAACAGACAAAACAATATTGAATGATATATAGATGAATACGGGAAGGTCTAGCAGGCATCAAAGCCCACTAGTATAAAGAGTGAAGAAAATTACTTCTTCGTGATCTTTTTGAGGATATTTTCAAATTTGCCCTGTGCGTCAAGAAGGACATCTCTGGACTCTTTATCTTTAATATTCAAAGCACTGAACCACTTGTACACAGTTGGGAATGCCATATGGATAGTATTCTCATCTTTTTTCATATAAAGGTACATGGTGCATGGTGCCAATGCCCCTGCTTCAGGGTGTTTTTGAGAAACAGTATAAATGACCGGGATCTTACAGATTGAATATGCATCGAAGAATTTATAGGCATCGATATCATGCTCATCAAGATCATAATTCAGGTCTACAAAGGCAGGAGAGACAAAACCATTTGGTGCCAATTCGCCTTCAAACGCCATTTCAAGATCATCTTTCGCATCCTCCCAATCACCTTTGACTGGGAAATCCGCAGTTGCGATCAACTTACCCTCAGGCTTGACCATTTTGTAAGGCATATCGAGGAACTTTCCTTTTGGCATCGCTGCTTTTAGCGCACCTTCGATCTTTTTGCCAAGTGCCACAAGTGCCGGTTCATTCGCAGGGATACCTGTCATTTGGGCAATACCTGCAGGGGAAAGAGATGAAACATTGATGGTCTTTGCACCAGGCATTGTGTAGATAGACATGCTCAGCGGTGTAAAAAGCGCGATCTTCGGGTACTTCACACCCAGTTTTCTAAATGTCTCTTTGTCCCAGAGTACCATCAGGTTGTAAACATCATGATGCAATACTTTGAAGTCTCTTTTGAACGGCCCAAGCATATCGTTGTTCGCCTCGACCATAAAGCCTGCCTTCTCAAATGCCGCCTGGATCGTCTTCGGCGTTACTTTTTTGTCTGCATTATCCATGCTGAATACTCTAACATGATTTGCCTCCGCAGCTGTCAATCCACTCACTGCGAACAGTGCTACCAGTAAACCCATTACAAGTTTTTTCATTGTGTTCCTTTTTGTCTGTTTTCATGTCAAACACATCCTGCCGTCGCGTACCATAAGCTCTGCTACTGAAAAGCATAACAAAGCCCTATTTTACGGCCGTGCAGGCGTATTTGCATGGGATAGGGTTATTATAACCGAAATTCTTTAAGCGAAATTTATTTGGGGGAGAATGGGTGGGATGGGGGAAATGGGTTCGACGGGCGCAATGGGTTTGGTGGCTGTAGGGTGGGCTTTACAAGCCCACTGAAGAACGGACCGCACACCGGACAGTCATTGAATTCGTATGCGTCATTTCCAAAAAGGTGGCCATAAAATGCACCACCCTATAGTGTGGTCATCCTATCTTAAGTGTGTTGTTTGTAATAAAATATTTGAAAGGAAGAAAGTAAAGAAAGAAGAAAATATTGCCCCGACCTCCCGGACAGGTCCGGAATCTCGAAGCGAAAAGGCAGAAGCCTCTTTTTTTTAGAATCTATATCTGAGATATACTCTGAAGTCTTGTGCTGCTTCAACAACTTGTGGAGCAAAAAGTGCTGCACCAGCCATTTTACCAGCTGTTTGCTGTGCTTGTTGCATTGGCATACCCTGAGCCATAAGGTTACCTGTTACTACGCCGAGATTATGTGCACCAGTTGCATCAACTGTACCGCCCATTGCAGTAAATGCTGCGGCACCCTGCTTGATATCATCGATTTTCATTGAAGCACCGGAGAGGTTTCCGAAGAACCCGTTACTGCCGGTATAGTCATAAGAAATATCTGTATATCTGGCCTGGAGGCTCAAAGCATCGTTGATCTGGTAAGTGAAATAAGCTTCCCATGCATCACCGCGTGCTGCGATCTTTGATCCTATCATTGTATCTTCTGCATAGGTGAACGGTCTCCAATACTGTGAACCGTGGTTATATTCAAGCCCGAATACACCGCCTTCTACCACAGGAAGCTGTGTTCCAACCCACCAGGAAGTACCAGTTTCATCCTGCGTAGAACCCATCATGGAAGAACCGGCATAAGGCATAGACTTACTCCATGCGAATGAACCAAATACTTTTGCGTCAGCAAAATAACCATCTTCTGTCAAACCGTCAACAAGCACAGAAAGTGCTGCACCTTGCATGTCACCGTATTGATAAAAGTTTTGATCCATTCCTAAAGATACAGAAGGATTCATCTGGTTGCCGCTCATTACTGGAGTCGGTGCATTTTGTCCCGGAAGATCAAATGCTTTGTACCAAGTCGCTTTTACAATGTATTGTCCATCATTGTAGGGTTCAAAAATAAATCCGCCAAGCTTGATATCATCAAGATTGTTTTCATTATCTGCATATGGTGTAGCATTAGTAAACAGTGGAGCTGCATTGCTCGCACCATATCCTAAACATACTTTGAACGACATACCAGGGATACCTGTGACATTGGAAAGGTCGATCTTGGAGCTCAACCCGTCAAATTCAACATTGATTACATGGCCAAGCGGAGACTGAGCAGGATCATCTTCTCTGAGGTTCGCAAGGAAACCGTTTGTAGACGGTCTTCTACCGATAGAGAATGTCCAGGGGATATCAGCACCGAATGCTTTGTCTCCAAGATACAACCAGTATGCCTGTCGTACTTTCAGGCTGTTGTCTGTCAATGCCTCATTACCTGTCCAGTCAAACATACCACCCATTGAAAGGGCTCTTGTTTGTCCATTAGATGTTCCAAAGTCAGCACCAAATGCTTTATTCATAGAAAGCTGACCTTTGAATACATTGTGCTGATCAGGTGCATACGCCATGTTGAGCCAGAGTCTCATACTCAAAAGAGAGTCATTCCCTACAGAGTTGCCTGAAGCCATATCGTAGTTGATATTGTCATACGCTGTTCTGAAGTCTACACCCCATTTAATATTATCATTTGCATCATGTGCATTGATCTTGCTCTGCTTCGTTTTCAATTTATCGATCTGGGCTTGAAGGTTTGCAATATCGTCCGCTGTAGAACCAAATGCAAAGCTTGTAGCTGCCGCTGCCATTACTGACAAAGATACAATTTTTTTCATGTTTAACTCCTTTGATTTTATGTTTGTCCAAAAAACATGTAGATACAGTTTAAAACAATAAACTTAAGGCAAACCTTAAATTAACAAAAAATTAATGAATTTTCATATCATTTAATACAAATTAATCAAAATTATAACGAAATACAGGGCTTTTATTATATTTCATAAGTATCTGTAAAAAAAATTATAAGTAAATAAAAAATTAATGAATTAAATCGTCAATCCATACAGTTCATGATAAGTTTTCAGGGCATAACGATCCGTCATATCCGCAATATAATCAGCGATCACCCGTTCTTTGGTTCGCAGATGCAGGAGTGTTTTCTGATGAGGAGGCAGAAGGTTCTCATCTTCCCGAAAGGCCATGTAGAGTCCTTTGATACATTGCTTGCCAGCATGCATCTTGCGTACAATCTTTTCATGCCTATAGAGTTTTTTGAGCAGAAGCTTCTTGAGCCGTTTTAACTGTGTTGCTCTCTCTACAGAAAACCCCATAGGCAATGCTGTTTTTGCATCCAATGTTGCACAGATAGGCATCTTCGACCGGTAGTGACTTGCACCTTCTTTGGAGTTGTTGATGAAATCTTCCACCAAGACTTTGATAAGCCCTGCTACAAAACGGTGGCGATAGAGTGCATCATCTCTATTCACTCCTTCCTCTACTACCAAAATATCTATATCTTTGCACAATTCATCTTCCATAAGGTCATCAAAGCGGATAAGCCCATATTTGATCCCATCATCAATATCATGTGAAGTATAGGCGATCTCATCGGCATGGTCAACTACCATTGCCTCAAGAGAGGGGTGCCTGTCCAACGCGAAACGTGCATCAAGTCCTTCAAGAAAGAGTTTTTGGTAGGGGTAGGAATGTTTGAGTACCCCTTCGAGCGTGGCGAAAGTAAGGTTGAGCCCATCGAACTCCCTGTAGCGTTTCTCCAGCTTCGTAAGCACACGGAAAGACTGAAAATTGTGTTCAAATCCCAGTACCCTTCCGTCCTCTTTAAGCAGCCTATCCAGTTCATCTCCACCAACATGCCCGAACGGCGTATGTCCTAGGTCATGTGAAAGGGCGATTACTTCGGAAAGTGTTTCATTGAGCTCAAGCATCCGTGAAAGTGTCCTCGCAATCTGGCTCACTTCCAGAGAATGGGTTAGCCGTGTACGAAAGTAGTCTCCCTCATGGTTCAGAAAGACCTGTGTTTTGTACTCTAGTCTTCGAAATGAACTGCAGTGAAGCACTCTGTCCCTGTCGCGTGCAAAAGGATCTCGAAAATCTTCACGAAATGTATAAAATCGTTGATACGGCTGCATAGAGATACCTCATTTTTACCGTATTGTAACAAAATTATAGAGTGTTATGATTGGATTGTGTGTATTTTGGGGATGCCGGGATAACCCGGCATAAAAGAACAAGCTTATTTCGCCAGTGCCGCTTTTGAAGCATCTGCGATCTTCGCAAAGCTTTCAGGGGCATTCATTGCCATGTCGGCAAGGATCTTTCTGTCAAGTTCGATGTTCGCGAGCTTCAGACCGTGCATAAATCTTGAATAGTTCAAGTCATTGAGTCTTGCCGCTGCATTGATACGAACGATCCAGAGTTTTCTGAAATCTCTCTTCTTCTGTCTTCTGTCTCTGTAAGCATATACCAGTGAACGCTCGAGCTGTTCCTTCGCTTTTCTGAAGTGTTTTCTTCTACCGCTGTAGAACCCTCTCGCCTGCTTCAATAGTCTTTTGTGACGTCTGTGTCTTACAACACCAGTTTTTACTCTCATGGTTTTCCTTTACCTTATCTTTGTTCGTTTAAGAATCGGTGTCGAACATTCTCTCTGTCCGAACTTGCCCCTGATCGGGGGAAATCGCTTTTAGATCACTAAGAGAACTTAGTTGATCATCTCTTTGATGTTCTTCGCATCCGCGCCGTCAACATGTTTGGGACTTCTCATCTGTCTGTGGTGTTTACCGTCGACTTTTGAGAGGATGTGGCTTCTGTATGCCGTCCCTCTTTTGATCTTGCCGCTTTTTTTCACTTTAAAACGCTTTACAGCGCCTTTTACGCTTTTCATTTTTGGCATATGCTTACTCCCTTTATAAATTTTTTCTGCCTACAAGTAGTAGAAAATGGAACAATATTATACCGAAATTTCCTAAAGAATTTATAAAACTGAATATACACATCTCTAACTCTACTTATGATAAAATCTATCTAATTCAAAAGAGGGCGGTCCGTGGATAAAGCAGCAGAGATACTTTCCCAAAAAAAGAAGCTTCTGACAGAGATCTACTTCGACCTGCAGCGCTACTTCGAGGAGAAGTACGGTAAAGATGCCCTGGTCCTTATGGAGATCGGCACCTTCTTTGAAACCTATGAAGTCAACAACGACGATCTCAAGATCGGCAAAGCTAAAGAGATTGCCGAACTGTTGAATATCCAGCTGACACGCAAAAGCAAAGCTATTTTGGAGAACTCCGTCTCCAATCCATTGCTTGCAGGTGTGCCTGCCGTCTCTCTCGACCGTTACCTCTCCCGCCTCATTGCCACCAAAAAATATACCATCATCGTCGTCAAACAGAAAGGCGAGATGCCCCATATCAAACGCTATGTGGCCA